>CANSLE010000374.1 GCA_947647645.1 uncultured Microbacterium sp. | reverse complement strand
GCCCTACCTCTGAAAACAGAGCGATGCCCGCTTACACAAACAACTTGACAGGCTCAGCCCCGAAAGGCTCCGGGACAGTGACGGCGAACCCCGGCCAGGGCGACTCGTCGGTGTCAGGACAACAGCACACGCCGTGTCAGTTAACAGCAGGTCAGCCCCGGCCGAAGCCGTCAAGAACATCTTCATTGTTTATCGGACAGACCCCATGCACGGCGCCAGACGAGTTCCGTCGGGAGCGCCTGGTTAGGCATGGCGACGCATGCACGAGGGGTCGCTGAACGCCCTCAGAATGGGCCCCATTCGCGACCCATTCGCCACCCCGTAGCGGCGCGTCCTCCATGTACTGAGGCGATCGCTCCACGACCGATCACCCTCCTTCCGCGTGATTTCGCGGAACTCAGCTGGTCAGGGTGTCAGATAAACGGTGCCGGCTACAGGACTTGAACCTGCAACCCCCGTATTACAAGTACGGTGCGCTACCAATTGCGCCAAGCCGGCGAAGCGGCTCCCAGTCTAGCCAGGAGCCCGACCCCGTTACGGCGCGTGTGTGGGCGTGACCGTCGGCGTCGGAGTCGCGGTCTGCGACTTGTAGTACGCGCCGCTGGCGCTGGTGAGGACGAACTGGGAGAACTCCGCGGCATCCGTCATGTCGCCGACGTACTGCTGGCCGTTGACGACGATCATCGGCGTGCCGGTCAGGGTGAGACCCTTCGTCCCGGGGATCCCCGCGATCGCACGCTCCGTCGCACCCTTGACCCACGACGAGTACGACTCGGTCTCGATGCACTCGCGCAGCTTCTTCGGATCCTCCGACCCGTTCGCCTGGGCGATGTCGGCAAGCTCCTTGTCGGAGAACCCGTCGGAGTCCACGGCCGGCTGCCGAGTGAGCAGCTCGTTGTTGAAGCTGAAGAACTTCGACGGGTCGAGGGTTGCGACGCACGCGGCAGCGCTCGCGGCACGCAGCGAGTACTTCGTGCCATTCGACTTCGCGGTGAGCATCGAGACCGGGTGGTACGTCAGGGTCGCGGCGCCGTCGGTCACCCAGGACGCGAGCTGCTGCGCGTTCGCGAGCTGCCACTGGCGCGCCGCCGGCGACAGGTAATCGACGTACACGTGGATATCGACGACGGATGCCGTGGCGGACGGCTTCGGGGAGGCCGGCGGCGCAGCGGCCGCGGTCGGCGTCGGGCTCGCGCCGTCGACCGTCGTCCCGGGTGAGACCGGCGAGACGGAGGTCACCCGAAAGCCGTCCCCGTCGGCGTCCGCCGGGTGCAGCTGCGGACGGTCGCCGTTGGACCGGATCGCCCATGACACGGCGACAGCCACCACGACGATTGCGGCGGCGGCGCCGATCGCCAGCGCCGATCGACGAACGACGCGCGCGCGCGACTGCTTGGCGTGCACGAGCTGGGCCTTCTCGCGCACCGCATCGCGGCGGCCGGCAGGCGTGGGCTCATTCGTGGCGTCGTCGTGGGACATGGGACCTTCTGGGAGAAGCAGTTCGAGGTGGATCGCCACGCGTCTCGGTCATCGCGAACGGATGCGGGCAGGTCGTCGCGGACGGGGTGGGGCGATGATGACGATGCTAGTCAGCGAGCCTGGGAAATGCCCAGACGAGGCCTCCTCCTCCGCCACGAGAACGTGCGATACTGAGAGCGCGTCCACCGAAGGGCGTGCGGGTCAAGCCCCCGCTCATTCCATCACTACGGATCGTCCGGCACGTACCTGCCGGTGAAGGAGAAGAAAACATGGCGTCCGTCACCTTTGACAACGCAACCCGCCTCTACCCGGGCGGCACCCGCCCCGCGGTCGACAAGCTGAACCTCGAGGTCGCCGACGGCGAATTCCTGGTCCTGGTCGGCCCCTCCGGTTGCGGTAAGTCCACCTCGCTGCGCATGCTGGCCGGCCTCGAAGAGGTCAACTCGGGCCGCATCCTCATCGGCGACCGCGATGTCACCGACATCCCGCCGAAGGACCGCGACATCGCGATGGTCTTCCAGAACTACGCGCTGTACCCGCACATGACGGTCGCCGAGAACATGGGCTTCGCCCTGAAGATCGCCGGCGTCGGCAAGGAAGAGCGCGCTCAGCGCGTGCTCGAGGCCGCCAAGCTCCTCGACCTCGAGGAGTACCTGACGCGCAAGCCGAAGGCGCTCTCGGGTGGTCAGCGTCAGCGTGTCGCGATGGGTCGCGCCATCGTCCGCCAGCCCCAGGTCTTCCTCATGGACGAGCCGCTGTCGAACCTCGACGCGAAGCTGCGCGTGCAGACGCGCACGCAGATCGCGTCGCTGCAGCGCCGCCTCGGCGTCACGACGGTCTACGTCACGCACGACCAGACCGAGGCCCTCACCATGGGTGACCGCATCGCCGTGCTGAAGGACGGCCTCCTGCAGCAGGTCGGCACGCCCCGCGACCTCTACGAGAAGCCGAACAACGTGTTCGTCGCCGGCTTCATCGGCTCGCCCGCGATGAACCTGTTCCCCGTCGATCTCGCGAGCGCCGGCGGCATCCAGTTCGGC
>CANSLE010000373.1 GCA_947647645.1 uncultured Microbacterium sp. | reverse complement strand
AGCTCGGCCTCGTCGACCGCGAGTCGCGTGCGCCCGAAGCCAGCCCGGTCGGGATAGGACGGGTGGGCGCCGACCGCGACGCCGGTGGCCGCGGCGCGGCGGACCGCCGCACGCATCGCGGCGTCGTCGCCGGCGTGTCCGCCGCAGGCGAGGGACGCGCTCGAGACCACCGCGAACATCGCGTGGTCGTCCCCCGTGGGCACCCCGTCGACCGTCTCGCCGAGGTCGGCGTTGAGATCGATGACCGCCACGGTCCGAGCGTACCGGTGGGCGACGTGCCGGGGCCGTCGCCGCGGGCGTGCGCAACTCCGCCTGAACAGTGCTGACTGCCGCGCTCCGGCCCGTTCGGGTCGACGTAGGCGGAGTCGTGCGCGCCGGCCCGCGGGTAGCGTGGGGGGCATGGCCCGGGCGCGAGTGGAGGACGACGGACCCCGGGCGCGCCTGTCGGACGGCACGCTCGCGCGCGTGGTTCCCAGCCGCTTCGCAGGCGGCTACGAGCTCGACGTCGACGGCACACCGCAGTCGCACGTCGATCTCGACGATCCGAGCCACCTCCACTTCGAGTACGTCGCACGGATGGGCGCGGTCATCGACCGCCTGCGGATGCCGGGACAGCCCCTGACCGCGGTGCACCTCGGCGCCGGCGCACTCACCCTTCCCCGCTACGTCGAGCACACGCGGCCGGGCTCGCGCCAACAGGTCGTCGAGCTGGAGCAACCGCTCGTCGACCTCGTGCGCGCGCAGCTCCCCCTCCCGCGCGGAGCGCAGGTGCGTGTGCGCATCGGTGATGCGCGCGACGTCGCGGCCCGACTGCCGGCCGGCCTGCAGGGCGCCGCCGATCTGGTCGTGTCCGACGTGTTCGCCGGGTCGCAGACGCCCGCCCACCTGACGACGGTCGAGTACTTCCGCATCCTCGCGGGCCTGCTCGCCCCCGACGGCGTGCTCCTCGTCAACGTGGCCGACGGCGCCGGCCTCGCGTTCGCCCGCCGCGAGGTCGCGACGGTGCGCGCCGTGCTGCCCGAGGTGATCGTGCTCGCCGAGGTGCAGACGCTCAAGGGGCGCCGATTCGGCAACCTCGTGATCGCGGCGTCGCCGTCGCGGCTGCCCGTCGAGTGGCTCCCGCGTCTGATGGCCGCCGGTCCCCATCCCGCGAAAGTGGCGCAGGGGGCCGAGCTCGACGAGTTCGTCCGGGGCGCGCGCGTCGCGACGGATGCCGACGCCACCGCATCGCCCAAGCCCGCCGCCTCGGTCTTCGAGCGCTGAGATTCCGGCGGCGCGGCGTGTGCACACCGGGGGCCCAGGGCGCTCGGGAGAGACTGGACGGGCGCGCCGCACATCTGCGCGACCACCACGACGAAGGGGGCTGCCGATGAGCTACATCAAGGGATATGACCCGCAGACTCTGCGGGAGATCGTGGAGCCGCGCGAGTGCCAGGAGCGTCTCGACGAGCTGGGCGACCAGCGGAGCCTGCCGGCGCTGCTGGAGCGCGTCTGGCTGCTGAAGGTGCTCGGTCGGCTCGAGGAGTCGCTCGTCGTCTCGGAACAGTCGGTGCGCGTCGCGCGCATGGGCGGCACGCGCAAAGACCTGCTGCGGGCGCGGATCCTGCACGCGAGCGTCCAGCAGTTCCGCGGCGCGTACGCCGCCGCGCACCAGGAGCTCACGACCTGCGCCGAGGAGGCCGAGGGGCAGGGATGGGCCGCCCTCGCCGCGTTCGCGTTCCAGCACCGCGGCAAGGTCAGCTACGACGCCGAGGACTTCGCCGACGCCCGCGCCGACTTCAAGCGCGCCCTGTTCCTGCGCCAGCAGGCGGGCGCCCCCGAGGAGCAGCTCGAGTCGACGCTGCTCGCCATCGAAGCCGCCGACCGCCGCCGCACGGCCGTCGCGAGCTGAGTGTCGTCCCCCTGTTCTAGCGTGTCCGCATGAGCGATCTGGACGTCGTCCGGCGTGAGGCCGAGGCACTCATCCGCACGCATCTCGACGCGTCGTGGACCTTCACCTTCGACAACGCGAAGCGGCGCGCGGGCGCGTGCGACTACACGCGGCAGCGCATCACCGTCTCGCGGTACCTCGCGGCCCGCTACGACGACGAGATCAACCGGCAGACGCTGCTGCACGAGATCGCGCACGCGCTCGCGGGCCCTCGCGCGGGCCACGGTGCGGCATGGAAGCACACGGCGCGCGCCATCGGATACACCGGCGGCACCACCCACCATGGCGAGACGGCCACCGAGCTGGCGCCCTGGGTGGGGGTGTGCCCGGAGGGGCACGTCGCCTACCGTCACCGTCGGGCCACCCGTCCCACCTCGTGCGCCCGCTGCTCGCCGTCGTTCGACGACAGGTTCCTGTTCACGTGGACGCGCCGCGAGATCTCGTCGGCCACCCGCCGGGCGGCCATGACCCCGCGGGAGAGCGCGACCGTCTGACCGCCGACGGCGGCACCCCCGGCCGCCGCACCTCAGTCGAAGGCGACGAACACGCCGTCCCGGAGGACGGGGGCGGATGCCGCGGCATCCACGACCGACGCGGCGAGCACCTCGTCGCG
>CANSLE010000372.1 GCA_947647645.1 uncultured Microbacterium sp. | reverse complement strand
CCGCCGCGCGCACGTCGCGCTCGATGCGCTCCGCCGCCGGGCATCCCACGATGGTCAGCGCGATCTGGACCTCGGCACGGTCTCCCTCGACGCGCACGCCCCGCACCATGTCGAGCTCGGCGAGGGGGCGGCGCAGTTCCGGGTCCATGACCGCTCCGACGGCGCGGGCGACCGCCTCGCGGCGCGTGTCGTCGGTCATCGTGACACGTCGGTCGCGGCGCCCGCGGTCGGGGCGGCCTCGCGGGAGTGCTCGAGCGACTCGAGCAGCGCCTTCAGCTCCTGCCGCAGGACCTCGCGGGTCACCACATGCTCGGAGACCTCGGTCATCGCCATCCGGAGGGCCACGACCTCGCGTGCGAGGTACTCGGTGTCGGCGAGGTTGCGCTCGGCGCGTTGACGGTCCTGCTCGATCTGTACGCGGTCACGGTCGTCCTGACGGTTCTGAGCCAGAAGGATGAGCGGAGCGGCGTACGACGCCTGCAGCGAGAGGATGAGCGTCAGCAGCGTGAAGTTGTTCTCGGCCGCGTCGAACTGGATCTCTCGCGGCATCGCCGTGCTCCACCACAGCCAGACGACGACGAAGATCGTCATCCCGATGAGGAAGCCCGACGTGCCCATCGCGCGCGCGAAGGACTCCGAGAAGCGTCCGAAGCGGTCCCGTGACGGCTGCGGCGAACGGCTGAGCATCCCCGCGCGCCCACGCGGGGCGTCCAACGACGGGACGCGGCGGTCCTTCGTCCGGGCCATCAGAACCTCCTCGAGGTGGTCGCGATGGGCGGCGCGGCGGGTTCCTGGTCGCCGTCGTGCGAGCGCCAGTCCTCCGGAAGCAGGTAGTCGAGCACGTCGTCGACGCTCACGGCGCCCACCAGCCGGTGGGCCTGGTCGACGACCGGCAGTGAGACGAGGTTGTAGCTGGCGAGCAGACGCGCGACCTCGGCGGCGGATGCCGTGACGGGGACCGGGTCGAGCGTGTCGTCGATGATCGCGCCGAGGCGCTCGTGCGGCGGGTAGCGGAGCATCCGCTGGAAGTGCACCGTGCCGAGGAGGCGACCGGTCGGCGTCTCGTACGGCGGGAGGGTGACGAAGACGGCGGCGGCCAGGGCCGGGTGGAGCTCGTGGCGGCGGATGAGGGCGAGCGCCTCCGCCACGGTGGCGTCCGCAGACAGCACGATGGGCTCGCTGGTCATGAGGCCGCCGGCGGTGTCGGGGCCGTACTTCAGGAGCGCGCGGACGTCCTCCGCCTCCTCCGGCTCCATGAGCTCGAGAAGCTCCTCGCGTTGGTCCTCGGGCAGTTGGGCGAGGACGTCGGCAGCGTCGTCGGGTTCCATCTGGTCGAGGATGTCTGCCGCACGCTCGTCCCCGAGCGCTTCGAGGATGTGCACCTGCTCGTCCTCGGGCATCTCCTCCAGCGCGTCCGCGAGGCGGTCGTCGGAGAGTTCCTCGGCGACTTCGAGCAGGCGCTCCTCGGGCAGATCGAGAAGCGTGTTCGCGAGGTCGGCGGGCTTGAGCTCGGAGAACGTGGCGACGAGCTGTTCCGCCGACTGGGCCTCGCCGGGGGCCGCCTGTTCGCGCACGTCGACCCAGTTCGCGAAGGTCGTCGGCCCCTTGGCGAACGGCGAGGCGCTCGTCTTCGGCTTGCGCAGGAAGAGCTGACCGATGTCCCATTCTCCGAGGCGGTTGCGCTCGATGGCGGCGTCCTCGATGACGGCGTGCCCCGATCCGTCGGTGAGGTAGACCTTGCGGCCCAGGAGCTCGCTCATCACCCGGACCTCGCCGCCGCGCTGCTGGAAGCGGCGGACGTTGATGAGGCCGGTCGTGATCACCTGACCGGACTGGATCGAGGTCACGCGACCGATCGAGAGGAACACGTGGCGTCGACCCGGGATCTCGACGACGAGGCCCACCACGCGAGGGGGGTCGTCTTTTCGGTAGATGACGACGACGTCCCGGACTTTGCCGAGCCTGTCGCCCGCGGGGTCGAAGACGGTGCAACCCACCAGGCGCGCCACGAAAACCCTCTGCGTACTCACCCGTCCAGCGTAGCCCGCGCACCTGGCGCGGATGGGTAGACCCACAGCCACCTCATGCCAAGATGGTCGGGTGAGCATGTTGGGCGGAATTCCCCAGGAACAGGGCGAGAAGATCGCGGACTACGCGACCTATCCCGCTGCACAGAAGGCCGTCTCGCAGCTCGTCGAGGCCGACATCCCCGCGCGTGACATCGCGATCGTCGGTCACGGGCTGCGCTCGGTCGAGACCGTGACCGGGCGACTCGGCTACGCCGCCGCCGCGCGCTCCGGTGCCATCAACGGCATCTTGCTCGGCCTGTTGTTCTCGGCGATCTTCGTGCTCGGCACCCCGAACGCCGCCATCCAGCTCTTCATCGGCGTCATGTTCGTCGGCATCGCGCTCGGCATGCTCATGAGCATTGTCACCTATTCGATCGTGCGCCGCCGTCGCGACTACACCTCCGTCACGCAGGTGCTGGCCGACCGCTACGAGGTCACGGTGCTGCCCCGCAGCATCCATCGCGCCCGCGAGGTCGTGGGG
>CANSLE010000371.1 GCA_947647645.1 uncultured Microbacterium sp. | reverse complement strand
GACGTCTCGGGCAACGGCCGTGACGCCACCCTCACCGGTCTGACGGACGGCTCCTTCGCGGATGCCGCCGGGGACGCCGTGCTGCGCTTGCGCGCCGACGGGTACGCCGCGCTCCCACAGGGGCTGCTCACCGCATCCGACAACGACTTCACCGTCGAGTACACCGTCTCCACCCAGACATCGGCGAACCACTTCGGCTGGGTCATCGGCGACGGAGTCGGCCCGTGGAACACGACCCAGCTGGGCAACCACATCTTCCTGAGCCCGCGCTCCGGGCAGGGCGGCTACAACGATCAGGTGCTGGCAGCGATCCGGGTCAAGAACGGAAACAGCAACGGCGAGAGCCGGCTGCCGGCCGGCGGCGGGCTCAACCCGGGCTTCACGACGCTGACGATGGTCGGCTCGGGCACCAGCCTGACGCTGTATCGCGACGGTCAGCAGATCTCGACGCTGACCCACGCGCTCTCGCTCAGCTCGATCATCCCGACCGGCTCGGTGCTCGGGTACCTCGGGCGCTCGCTCTACCAGGGCGACCCGCTGCTGCGCGCCGACGTGTCGGACGTCAAGTTCTGGGACGTCGCGTTGACGGCCGGCGAGGTCACCGCGAGCATGCCGACCGCTGAGCAGAAGAAGGCGACGACCGCGGCTCTTCTGCGCGGCGACGTGCTCGGCCAGATGCTCGGCGCGAACTCCGCTCTCACGAGCGTCTCGTCGAACCTGACCCTTCCGGCCACCGTGAACGGTGTCGGTCTCACCTGGTCGTCCTCCGCCCCGTCGACCGTCTCCACGACCGGCGTCGTGTCGCGGGCGATCTCCACGGACACCCCGGTGACCCTCACCGCCTTGACCTCACTCGGCTCGACGCTCACCTTCGACGTCACCGTCGTCGCCCCGCGCGTCGCCGCCGACCTGGACGCCATCGTCCTCGCGACCCGCACCACGGAGAACCTGCCGCTGGCCACCACCGGCGCGGTCAACGGTGCCTCGATCACGTGGACGACGTCCGATCCGGCGGTGGTGACGAGCACGGATCCCGCGTACACCGCTCCGGCGGTGGGGCTGGCGGACCCGTACCGCGGCGGCGGACTCGTCTCGCGCCCGGCCTACGGGGAGGGCGACCGACCGGTGACCCTCACCGCCCGCGCGGTGCTCAACGGGGCGAGCGCCGAGCGCTCCTTCACGGTCACCGTCGCCGAGCACGGGCGCTCTGCGCCCGACGCCGGCTATGCCGCGGCGTACTTCAGGTCCGACAGCGACGAGAAGATCTACCAGGCGGCGACGTCCGGCAACGACTTCTTCACCTTCTCCCCGGTCAACGGCGGCAACGCCGTCATCACCTCGACGACCGACACCAAGGGCCTGCGCGACCCGTACATCCTGCGCTCGAAGGACGGCGACAAGTACTACATGGTCGCGACCGACCTCTGCATCGGGTGCGGCAGCGGGTGGGGCCCCGCCCAGTCCGAGGGCAGCCTCAAGATCGAGGTCTGGGAGTCCACCGACCTGGTGAACTGGACACGCACCAATGGCGAGAACACCGGCATCACGGTGAACCAGCCCGCCGCGGGCATGACCTGGGCGCCGGAGGCGTACTGGGACGACGCCCTGCAGTCCTATGTCGTGTTCTTCGCCTCGCGGCTGTACGCGGACGCGAGCCACACCAACAACGACAAGCTGTACGCCCGCATGTTCGCGGTCCTCACGCGCGACTTCCGCACGTTCACCGCTCCGCCGTCCACCTGGCAGGACACGGGGTACGCGCGAATCGACTCCACGGTCACGAAGATCGGCGACTACTACTACCGCTTCACCAAGAACGAGGAGGGCGGATCGGCCGGGACCCTGGAGGCGGGCAAGGACATCTTCCTGGAGCGATCGAAGGTGCTGACGGCTCCCACCACGGCATCCAGCTGGACGGCCGACCCGTCTCGCACCTGGCAGCTGGTCGACACGCACATGACCTCGCTGCAGACCGGGCAGGCCGGCGAAGGCCCGGAGATTGTGAAGCTCAACGCCGGGGACCCGAACAACACGGGCGACGGCTATGTCTTCCTCGTCGACAACTACGGCGCCGGCGGCTATCGCGCGTTCGTCACCAGCGGCGACGCGATCGCCTCCAGCACGAAGGACGACCGCCTGTCGCAGCGCGCGCAGTGGACCGTGCGCGCACCCGGTGGCCTGCCCGCGAGCCCGCGCCATGGCGCGTTCGTGAGCGTTCCGCAGACCGTGTTGGACGCCCTCCACAGCTGGAGCGCCGTGAAAGCGGTGTCTTCCACGACGGCGCTGAGCGTCCAGGGGCGCGCCGCCACCGCCAGCGTCGTGGCGGACGACGGCGGAGACGTCGCCGGCACGGTGACGTTCTCGGGCGGCACCTGGAACGCGACGGTGGCGTTGTCCGGCGGCACGGCCCGGGTCGAGGTCCCGAGCGGGGCCGGCGCGGTGAGCGCCCGCTACGACGGCTACCGTGATGGTCTCGTCACCGCCTCGAGCGCCGATCCGGTGGCGCTGCCCGAGCCCACGCCTACGCCTACGCCCACGAGCCCGACGCCGGCGCCGAGCGCGACGCCGGCGTC
>CANSLE010000370.1 GCA_947647645.1 uncultured Microbacterium sp. | reverse complement strand
GGGGTCCGAGCGCCGCGCGGTCGTCATCGCCGGCAGCGTCGTGCTCGCCGGAGAGGCTCTGCAGCTCGCGGCGGCCGAGGATTGGGCCCACAGGTCCGGAGGGTCCACGCAGCGCGGCGACGCGGGCTGGAGCGGTACGGGGGAGAAGAGCGGATGGAGCGCGTGAGCGGGCGAGTGCGCCGTCCCCGTGGCGCGGAGGAGTCGCTCGCCCAGGTGGTGCTCGGCTTCGAGTCGATCATCGTCTTCCTCGGCGGTCTCGCCGTGTACGGCCTGAACGCGCTGCCCGCCGGGATCGCCTCGTGGTGGGGCATCGTCGCGGGATCCGTCCTCGCCGCGCTGATGGTCGCCACGACCGGGGCCGTGCGCTTTCGCTGGGGCATCGCGCTCGGCTGGGTGTGGCAGGCCGTGATCGTGATCGGCGGGTTCGTCGTGCCCGCCCTCGTGATCGTCGGCGTCATTTTCGGAGGCATGTACGCGTATGCGACGATCAAGGGCGGAGCGCTCGATCGCCGCAACGCCTCGCGCGCGCACGCTTCCTCCCCGCACGCAACGAACGGAGACTGACATGTCCACCGAAGAGACCCTCGTCCTGGTCAAGCCCGACGGCGTCGCGCGCGGCCTCACCGGCGCGATCCTCGCCCGCATCGAGGCCAAAGGCTACGCCCTCGTCGACATCAAGCTGGTCGAGCCCGACCGTGACGTGCTCGAGCAGCACTACGCCGAGCACGCCGGCAAGCCGTTCTACGAGCCGCTGGTCGAGTTCATGCTCTCCGGACCGTGCGTGGCGATCCGCCTCGCCGGCAATCGCGTCATCGAGGGCTTCCGCTCGCTCGCCGGCACCACCGACCCCACGACCGCCGCGCCCGGCACGATCCGCGGCGACTTCGGACGCGACTGGGGCCTGAAGGTCCAGCAGAACCTCGTCCACGGCAGCGACAGCCCCGAGTCGGCCGCCCGCGAACTCGCGATCTGGTTCTGATCGACCGCACCGTCCGCGACTTCGGAGTACCCGCAGGCGAAGCGGAAGGGGTCAGAAGATGACGTCGATCAGCTGTGGGATGGCGTCGAGCCTCATCTGAGCCAACAGCAGCACGACCAGATAGGTCACGAACGCCATCAGCGGGACCCAGGCGGACAGCGCTGTGCCCACGGCACGCGCCCTCGGGTGATCGGACACCACGCCGGCGCGCAGGAGATGGACGGCGACCGCGTAGAAGGTCGGGATCGTCACCAGCCACGTCACCATGCACCACGGGCACAGGGTGCCGAGGACGTAGATGCTCTGGCTGATCAGCCATAGCACGAAGCCGAACGCGAAGGTGATGCCGGCGAAGAAGGCCCACCAGAACCAGCGCGCGAAACGGGCCCCCGCGAGAATCGCCATGCCGACCACGATGGGCGCCATCCAGCCGGTCAGTCCGAGGAGAGGATTGGGGAAGCCGAAGACACTGCCCTGCGCAGAGTCGAGGTTGGCGCTGCACTGCACGACGATGCTGAAGTCGCAGGATGCCGCGGCCGTCGAGCCCGCAGCCTTGTCGAGCTTGTCGAGAGTGAGGGCGAAGGCGGCGATCCAGCCGACCACGCCGGCGACGACCAGCCAGATCGCCAGGATTTTCGGCCGACTGTCGATCACGCGTGAGTGCATGATCGCGATTATCGCATCCGTCTGCATGTTTTCCTTGGACGCGTGTCGGTACCGCTTTCGACGCTCCGGATCCGGGTCTGCTCAATCCCGGCGAGAAGATGCGATAATGGTGGCCGATGCATCGCGGCCGCGCCGCATTCGGCATCACCGACGACTTCGGGCGATGAACGCCCTTGGCAGTACGAGCCCCGCCGCCGAGCGGGTGAGGCTGCAGACCGAGTGAGTATGCGGTTCCCCGACACCCGGGTGACGCCGCCAGATTTCATCCGACGGCACGCGGAGCCGGCGGCGAGGAGCAAGCCAGAGATGGCCGATGAGAACAACGATCAGTCCACACCCGCCTCGGAAGAGGAGCTGAGCACCGCTGCCGTCGATGCGATGACGGATGCCGAGGACGCGCCCGCCCCCGCGGACGCAGGGACGCCCACCGCGGACCAGCCCGTCACGGACCAGCCCGTCACGGACCAGCCCGTCACAGCGGTGAGCCTCGGGCTCCTGCCCGCCGACTTCGTGTCCGCGGTCTCGACACAGCTCGTCTTCTACGCGCCTGCCATCGTGCCGCTGCCGCAGCGTCCCGGAGCACGTGCCGATGTCCGCGACGACCGCGACGACCAGGGCCCGGAGAACGGGTCGAACTCGCGCCGACGCAACCGTCGGCGCGGCGGGGGCGCGGCGGCATCCGAGGTCGACGACACCCCGCGGGAGCAGAACCAGCCCCGCCGTCGCGCGGTCGAGCTCATCACCGAGCCCCAGCGCATCAAGGGATCCACGCGTCTGGAGGCGAAGAAGCAGCGCCGCCGTGACGGTCGCGAGGCGGGCCGACGTCGCACCGTCGTCACCGAGGCGGAGTTCCTCGCCCGGCGCGAGGCCGTCGACCGTGACATGATCGTGCGTTCGAAGAACGGGCGCATTCAGATCGCCGTGCTCGAGGACAACGT
>CANSLE010000369.1 GCA_947647645.1 uncultured Microbacterium sp. | reverse complement strand
CTCGGCGCGAGCAGCCTGCGCGCGCGGCACGGCGGTGAGCAGCTGCGCGGTGGTCAGCCGACGACCGCGCAGATCAATGGTGCGGAGCATCGGTCCAGGCTACCCGCGCGTGACGCCGGAGACGTCGGTGAGGTATCCGATGCGGCCGTCCTCGTGGCGCACGACGAAGCTGTCGCCACGATCCTCGATGACGAGAGCCCACGCAGTCGGCCCGATGCGAAACAGGGGCGTACCGTTCTCGTCGACGACGTCGCGCTCGACGGGGGCGAGCGCCCAGAACGCCTGGGAGGCGGTCGGCGCGACGCCGGTCTCGTCGATGACGGTCGTCGCCGTCGTCGGCTCCGTGGCCGCGACGTGCACCTCCGCGGCGGCGTCGGCGAGCGACACGGCGGGGGTCGGTGACACGGGGGCGACGGAAGCGGCGGAAGCGGAGGCGACGGGACGATCCGCGACCGGCCGCGCGATCACGGGGCGGGCCGGCCGTGCGTAGCGGTGAGCCGGGACCTCCGTGCGGTAGCGGAAGTCCTCGCCGACCGTGGGCAGCAGCGGCGCGAACACGGTGAGCACGACGCCGGCGAGCATGAGGATGAACTCGACCCACACGACCCAGGTCGCGAGGAAGACGCTGCCGCCGCCGAGGGAGACGAACGAGCTCCAGAGGATGCCGAGCCAGATCACGGCCGACACGGTGAAAGCGACCGACGCGAACTGGTCGATGCCGAGCGAACCCACCCGGCGGATGCCCTGCGGCGAGAGACGCCGCAGTCCGAGGAGGAAGACGGCGACCGTCGGGACGCCAACGGTGAGCAGCCAGTCGAGGCCGGTCCACACCGACGTTCCCCACCCGCCGTTGCCGTAGCTGTAGATCGGGAAGAACGACACGACGAACGCGACGAGCCAGATTCCACCGAGCGAGACCTCACGCACGGAGAACGGTCCGACCCCGTACTGCGGCGGGGCCGCCTCGTCGACGCCGTCAGGACCATCGGTCATCGCTTCGAAGGCCTCGGTGAACGTCGCGTACGAGACATCGGGATCGCTGTCGGGTGCGGTGCCGGTCGCTGCGCGCGTCTCGGCATCCGCGACTGCCGCCGGGGCGGTCTCGTCGGGATCGGGGGTGGGCTTCTCGTCGGTCACGTGTCGCATCCTTCCGGAACAGAAACTCGACTGCGATCCTACTCGTCCGTCCCCGGAGTCAACCGAGACATTGCGGTCCGAGCAGACCCTTCAGCTCGCCGTAGAGGTCCACCGTCACACGAACCTGGGCGGGGACCTCGAAGACCTTCGCGACGCCGCTCTTGTGGAGCTTGAGGGTCACCTCCGTATCGCCGGGATGCCGGGAGAACACCTGTGCGAGCTCGGCGACGATCCGCTCGGTGGCGCGATGTTCCGGCATGAGGAGCACGAGCGAGCCGGTCGCGTCCACGGAGCCGAGGTCGGGTGAGAACGCGGACTGGCCGTGCAGGTTGAGGCCGTCGTCGCGCCGCGACACACGACCGCGCACGACGAGGATGCCGTCCGCCACGAGCATCGACTGGAACTCCGTGTAGGTCTTGCCCATGAACATGACGGTGACCTCGCCGTCGAAGTCCTCTACGGTGATCGTGCCGTAGGGGTTGCCGCTCTGCTTCGCGACCCGGTGCTGCACGCTCGTCACGAGTCCGGCCACGGTCACGATGTCGCCGTCGTTCACGTCGTCGGACGAGAGCAGATCGTGGATCGAGGTGGACGCGTGCTTCGCGAGTGGGATCTCGAGCCCGGCCAGCGGATGATCGGAGACATACAGGCCGAGCATCTCGCGCTCGAACGCCAGCTTGTCCTTCTTCGCCCACTCGGGACGCGGCGGGACCTTCGGCGGAACGACCTCCTCCGCTGCGTCGTAGAGACTGTCGAAGTCGAACCCGATGGCGCCCTGGGCTTCGTTGCGCTTGCGGTCGACGGCGGCCTCGACGGCGTCCTCGTGCACCTCGAGGAGCGCGCGACGCGTGTCGCCCATCGAGTCGAACGCGCCCGCCTTGATGAGCGACTCGACGGTCCGCTTGTTGGCGACGTGCATCGGCACCGTGTCGAGGAAGTGGTGGAAGCTCGAGAAACCCTCGTCTCCGCGGCTCTCGACGATCCCGTCGACGACGTTGGCGCCGACGTTGCGCACGGCGCCGAGACCGAAGCGGATGTCCTCGCCGACGGCCGCGAAGTACCGGATCGACTCGCTGACGTCGGGAGGGAGCACGCGGATGCCCATCCGACGGCACTCGTTGAGGTACACCGCCATCTTGTCCTTGGAGTCGCCCACGCTCGTGAGGAGGGCGGCCATGTACTCGGCCGGGTAGTGGGCCTTCAGATACGCCGTCCAGTAGGAGACGAGGCCGTAGGCGGCGGAGTGCGCCTTGTTGAACGCGTAATCCGAGAAGGGCAGGAGGATGTCCCAGAGCGCCTGGACCGCGGCCTCTCCATACCCGCGCTCCTTCATGCCTCCCGAGAAGCCCTCGTACTGCTTGTCGAGCTCGGACTTCTTCTTCTTGCCCATGGCGCGGCGGAGGATGTCGGCCTGTCCGAGTGAGAACCCGGCGACCTTCTGAGCGAT
>CANSLE010000368.1 GCA_947647645.1 uncultured Microbacterium sp. | reverse complement strand
GCCCAGTCCTATGTGGCGAGCGCCGCCCAGCGCGATGCCGACCGCATGGCTCGCCAGGAGGCGCTGGCGGCCCAGCAGCGCGAGCAGGAGGCCTACCGCGCCCAGCGCGAGGCCGAGCGCGCCGCGCGGCTCGACCGGCTGGCGTCGGCCGTCCGCGCGGGGCTGCGGCCGAGCCTGCACTCCGACTACAACGTGACCGAGGTGCATCCGCTGCACGCTGCCCAGACCGCCGTGCTGCGGCGGCTCGAAGCCGACGGCACAGTGCTCGGGCCCGAGGAGTGCGCGACGCCGGCGCAGGCGCTGGCGGCCATCACCACCGACGCGGCCTGGCAGATCCACGCCGACGATCGCGGTGCGCTGCGCCTCGGGATGCGTGCCGACTTCGCGATCGTCGACGCCGATCCGTGGACGAGCGACCCGGCCGGCTGGGCCGACATCGCCGTGCACGAGACGTACATCGACGGCGCACGCGCCTACTCCGCCTGACCGTCTCCCCGATTCCCCCCGAAGGAACACCCGTGACCACCACCTCGCCGACGTCCGTCGTGCGCACATCCTCCGTCCTCGCCGTCCCCCTGCTCGGCATCCTCGCCGCCGTGCAGGGCTCGGCGCCCAGCATCGCCGCCACCGCCCTCGTCGGTGCGAGTCGCGGCCTCGACATGGTGGGGGGCGATCAGGCCCTCGCCGCCTCGATGCAGACGCTCGCCATCGCGGCATCCGTCATCACGACGGGCCTGCTCGCCGACCGCATCGGTCGCCGCCGCATGCTCATCATCGCGCTGATGACGGGCCTGATCGGCCAGTCGATCGTGGCTCTCGCCCCCACGCCCGTCGTCTACATCCTCGGCCAGGCGGTCTCCGGCGTCGGGCTCGGCGCCGTGTACGCGGCGGCCTTCGCCTACATCCAGGTACTTGCCGCTCCGGGGCGCCTGCCGGCCGCGGTCGCGACCTTCGCCGCCTCGTCCGGTGCCGCGACCGTCGTGTTCACCTTCACCGGCGGCACCCTCGCCGGCATCGACTGGCGCCTCGCGTTCGTGCTCGTCCCGGTGCTCTCGGCGCTCAGCATCCCCGCCGTGCTCGCCCTCCTGCCCGCGGTGCCGCCCAGCGTGACCGAGAAGCGGGACGTGTGGGGCCAGATCGCCCTCACCGCCGGCATGGTCGTGTTGCTGTTCGGCGTGTCCCAGCTCGCGTCGTCGCTGCACAGCCCGACGACGTGGGGCGCCATGGCCCTCGGCGTGCTCCTGCTCGCCACGTTCGTGTGGTCGCAGACCCGCGTGGCACACCCGTTCTTCCCGGTCGCTCTGTTCCGTCGTCCGCGGTTCCTGGCCGCGCTGTGCGCCGGATTCGTGTTCAACGCGGGCGGGGCGGTCGCCTTCCTGCAGTTCTCCAACCTCTGGCAGTACGTGCTCGGCCTCGCTCCCGGCACCGTCGCGATCTGGCAGCTGCCGGTGTCGATCACGTCGATCGTCGGTGCGATCGTGCTCGGCCGGCTCATGACCCGCGGCATGAGCCCGCAGACATCGCTGCTCGTCGGCGGCGCGCTGACGGCAGCCGGGTTCGCGGTCGCGTTCGCCGTCCGCGACGCCGGCTCGCCCCTGGCGTTCGTCCCCGCCGGCATCCTCGTCGCGCTCGGCATCACCGCCGCCGCCCTGCCGTACGGGACGCTCGTGCTCAGCGAGGCACCCGCGGACTTCTACGGACCCGTCACCAGCTCGCGCACCACGTTCGGCCAGCTCTTCTACTCGCTGGGCACGGCACTGTCGACGGTGGTCGTCACGCAGCTGACGATCAGCGGCATCACGTCGCGGCTGTCCGCCTCCGGTCTGTCGGATGCCGCGGTGAACACCGCACTCGGCGCCGTCGGCGACTACGCGAAGAACGGCACGCGACCGGATGCGGCCGTGATCGATGTCGCGCTCGGCGCGTACCGCGAGGGGTTCGGCGCCCTGATGATCGGCATGGCGATCGTCTGCCTCCTGGTGAGCGTCGTCGGTGCGAGCCTGATCACCCGCGCGAACCGCTCCGTCGCGGCGGCCGGCTGAGGCGCCCGGCCCTCAGGACGGAGGATGCGGCGGGTATCGGCGCGTGAGGACGAGCCTCTGCCCCAGCGTCCAGCTCACCGTGGTGAGCAGGTACAGCGCCGCCGCGAGCGGCACGAACAGCGCGACCACCGCCGTCCCGGCGTGCAGCACCCCTACGAGGGCGCGTTGCGCGCCGGGGAGCGGCGTGGCGGATACCGGGTGCAGCAGACGGCTCGTGAGCTGTCCGACGACCGCGATCAGCACGACCACGGCGCCGATCACCGAGACGGTCGCCGCATCCAGACCACCGCCGGCTGCCGCCCCGAGGAGGCTGCGGCCGAGGGGCACGCCGAAGAGCGTCTGCCCGAGGAGCGGGTTGTCGTGTCCGGAAATCGAGCCGTGGAGGAAGACGGCGTAGACGAGTGCGACGACCGGCGCCTGTGCCAGCAGGGGCAGGAGCCCCGCGAACGGGGACACCCCCTCGTCGCGGTAGAGCTTCATCGTCTCGCGCTGGAGCCGCTCCGGATCCGCGCGCAGGCGCCGTTGCAGCTCGCGCAGCCGCG
>CANSLE010000367.1 GCA_947647645.1 uncultured Microbacterium sp. | reverse complement strand
CGTGTCGGTCGACTACCGGCTCGCCCCCGAGCATCCGTACCCCGCGGCCCTCGAGGACGCGGTGGCGGCGCTGCGCTGGCTGGACGGACCGGACGCCCCCGCACAGCTCGATCCCGGTCGCATCGTGCTCTCGGGCGTGAGCGCCGGCGCCGGTCTCGCCGCGGCCGTCGCGCTCTACGCCCGCGACCACGGCGGGCCTCGCCCGGTCGGCCTGCTGCTGCAGGCCCCGATGCTCGACCATCGGTCCGCATCGGGGTCGGCCCTGCAGATGGCGGGTCACGGCTCATGGGACCGCACGGCCAACGAGGTCGCCTGGGCGGCCTACCTCGGTCGCGACCGGGATGGCGGGGCGCGACCCGGGCCCGTCCCCGCGTACGCCTCACCGGCCCTCGCCACCGACCTCGCCGGCCTTCCGCCGACGTTCGTGGACGTCGGCTCCGCGGAGACGTTCCGCGATGAGTGCGTCGCTTTCGCCGAAGCCCTCTGGCGCGCCGGCGGCGACGCCGAGCTGCACGTGTGGCCGGGTGGCACGCACGCTTTCGACCTCATGGCGCCCTGGCTGCCCCTGTCGCGGGACGCGCAGCGCGCGCGACGTGCGTGGCTGCGGCGTATCCTGCGGCGCGCCTAGCCCCGGCATCCCCGACACCCAGAGAGAGAACCGTCATGAACAGCACACCCCCGCAGCTGATCACCTACGTCGACCGCCTCGCCGGAACCGTCACCGGCGTCCGTGAGATGCTCGACGCGCCGCTGGCGGGCATGTTCGGCGGCATCCATCTGCTGCCCTACTTCACCCCCTTCGACGGCGCCGACGCCGGCTTCGACCCGCGCGATCACACGCGCATCGACCCGCGGCTGGGGTCCTGGGACGATGTCCGGGCACTGAGTGCCGCGGCGACCGTGATGAGCGACGTCATCGTCAACCACGTCTCGGCGGAGTCGGACGCCTTCCAGGACGTGCGTCGTCGCGGTGACGCATCCCCCTGGGCGCCGATGTTCCTCACGCTCGACGCGGTCTTTCCCGACGGCGCGCGCGAGGACGACCTGGCGCGCATCTACCGGCCGCGTCCCGGGCTGCCGTTCACCGTCATGGAGCTCGGCGGGCGCAAGCGGCTGGTCTGGACCACGTTCACCGCCGACCAGGTCGACATCGACCTGCGCACCGAGGCCGCGTGGGACTACCTCACCTCGGTGGTCGACGCCCTCGCCGCCGGCGGCGTCACGATGCTCCGCCTGGATGCCGTGGGGTACACGGGCAAGGAGGCGGGAACCGACTGCTTCATGACAGCCTCGACCGACCGCTACACCCGCCGCATCCTCGAGATGGCGCACGCGCGCGGCATGGAGGTGCTGCTGGAGGTGCACGGACACTTCACACAGCAGATCGACATCGCCCGCAACGTCGACTACGTCTACGACTTCGCCCTGCCCCCGCTCGTCCTGCACGCCCTGCACGCGCACGACCTGCGTCCCCTCGCGCAGTGGCTGCAGGTGCGACCGTCGAACACCATCACGGTGCTCGACACGCACGACGGCATCGGCATCGTCGACGTCGGCGAGAGCGCCCTCAAGCCGGGCGTCCCGGGGCTGCTGGCCCCCGCGCAGATCGACGCGCTCGTCGAGGCGATCCACGACGCGAGCGGCGGCACCAGCCGGCTCGCGACCGGCGCCGCGGCATCCAACCTCGACCTGTACCAGGTGAACTGCACGTATTACGACGCCGTCGGCGCCGACGACCGCGCCTATCTGCTGGCGCGACTCGTGCAGCTGATGGTGCCCGGCATCCCGCAGATCTACTACGTCGGGCTGCTCGCGGGACGCAACGACGTCGAGCTGCTGCGTGCCACCGGCGTCGGCCGCGACGTGAACCGCCACCATTACACGGCGGATGAGATCGCCGTCGAGCTCGAGCGCCCCGTCGTCCGCGCGCTCGGCGAGCTGCTGCGCCTACGGGCCGCCCACCCTGCCTTCGACGGCACGTTCACGGCCGACCTCGCCGATACCCGCGGCGTGATGGGCTGGGAGCACGGCGCGCACCGGGTGGTGCTGGACGTCGATGTCGTCGCGCGCACGTTCACGCTGACGGTGACGGAGGGGGACGCCGTGCGTCGCCGCACCGTCGATGACCTGCTCGCCGCGGACTGAGGACATCCTCCCCGGCGGGGGCGGGATGTGGATGGGATACTCGTAGGTGTGACTTACGAACCGACTGTGCTCGTCACCTCGCAGACCGCCGCCGAGATCCATCTCGCCGGTGAGGTCGACGAGGTCTTCGCCTCGACGCAGGAAGGTCTGCGCAGCCGCATCGTGGAGTCGATCCGGCTCATGGCCGCGTCGGCGGGCGAGCCCGTGACCGCCACCGTCGTCGACGGCGCCACGCGCTGGGCCCTCGTCGTCAGCCCCGACGGCAGCTTCACCGAGGCGACCGCTCCCGCGACGGATGCCGAGGTGTCCCCCGCGCCTGTCGCTGCTGCGCCTGTTGCTGCCGCTGCGTCCGCGCCTGTTGCTGCTGCGTCCGCGTCCGCGCCCGTGGCTGCTTCTGCTGCGTCGGCGCCCGTTGCTGCCGCTGCTGCGTCCGCGCCCGTC
>CANSLE010000366.1 GCA_947647645.1 uncultured Microbacterium sp. | reverse complement strand
CACGGCGATGGGCTCGTCTCCACTCTCGAACCCGTCGAGACGGACGTGGTGGCGGGCATGACCGTCCGGCGCGGCGAGCCGGTCGGGGTCGTGACGATCGGCGGTCACACCCATCCGGGCGACGTCCACCTCGGCGCGCGGCAGGGCGGCGCGTACGTGAACCCGTTGATCTTCCTCTCGGCGCCCCCGAGAGCCGTGCTGCTGCCGTGCTGCGGAGAGCTTCAGGACCCGGGGTAGGTGTTCCCGTCGCCGTTCACCGTGGCGGCGCCGATCGCGGGGGCGTCGATCGTGTTCCCGTTTCCGGCGATCTGGACGACGGCGATCCTCTCCGCGCTGGTGACACGATTGCGTTGACCGCGCAGTGTCAGTGCATCGAGAGCAGCCGCGACCACGACATTGCCCTGTCCCTCGATGGTCACCGCGCGGACCAGGCTGGCCGCCGTCACGGTGTTGGCGTCGCCCTGAACCACCAGCGCGCCGATCGCGGCGCCGCCCGCGCGGAGCGTGATGCCGGCGCCCGCAACGGTCACCTCGTCACACGCTCCCACCAGGACATAGGCTCCCGGGTCGCCGGTGACCGTCGCGGCTCCGTTCGTGCAGGTGACCGAGACCGCGATTGCGGGGGGAGCGGGCGCCGAGGTCGGGGCCGCCGTCGAGGGTGTCGGGGTCCGGGCCGGCGCGCTCGACCGCGTCGCCGCCTCGTCGGGCGTCGGGAGCACCGTGCGCCGCGGTGACGCCTCGGCTGCACACGCGGTGAGCGTCAGGACGGCGGCGAGACCACCGACGACCAGGAGAGCCCGCGTCGTTCGCATAACGGCAGGCTAGCGGCACACTCAGGCACGAGGGTGCGCGAGCCGATATGCCGCGGCGAGTCGCTCGGCGGATACGTGCGTGTAGATCTGAGTGGTACCGAGGCTGGCATGGCCGAGCATCTCCTGCACGGTGCGCAGGTCGGCGCCGCCGTCGAGCAGATGTGTGGCGGCGGAGTGACGGAGCGTGTGGGGCCCGCCGCCCTCACCGACCGCTGGGGCGAGGGCCCGTGACACGACATCGTAGGCCGAACGAGCGCCGAGGCGTCCGCCGCGCGCTCCGAGGAAGAGCGCCGGTGTTCCGGCGCCCCGCGCAGCGAGTGCGGGGCGCCCTCGCACGAGGTAGGCCTCGAGCGCGCGAGCGGCGGGCGCGCCGAACGGGACGACGCGCTCCTTACGCCCCTTTCCGAGGACACGGATCGTGCGACGCGTGCCGTCGAGATCGTCCAGATCGGCGCCGCACAGTTCCGAGACGCGGAGAGCCGAGGCGTAGAGAAGCTCCAGCAGCGCGGCGTCGCGTAGGGCGATCGGGTCGGCGTCGCCGGCGCGGCTGGCCGCGTCGGCGAGAACGCCTCCCATCGCCGTCGCGGTCGCAACCTTGGGCAGTGCGCGAGTGCGCTGCGGAGCGATCAGCCGCAGTGCGGGATCCTGTGTCACCTCCTCGCGTTCCAGGGCCCAGGCGAAGAAGCCACGCGCGGCGGCGGTCCGCCGAGCGTGCGTCGTGCGCGCGTCCCCCCGCTGGGTGGCGGCCCACAGCCACTCGCGGAGCGACTCGAGGTCGACCTCGCGCAGGTCGCGGTCGCCGACGACCTGAAGCAGGTCGCGCAGGTCGCCGGCGTACGCGCGCACCGTCGCCGGAGACAAGCGCCGCACGTCAGCGAGCTCTCGCCTGTACACGTCGATCGCCACTGCCAGATGCACTCCCCTAGCATCGCGCGAATCGGAGGTGCGGCGGTGCCGACCCACCGCGCGCGACCCACCGTGCGCGGCTCGTCGCGTGCGAGAGTCCGTCACCGCAGCCGGGGCGCCGTGCTGGCTCCGCGGCGCACCCACCCCGCGGCGCCGCGATCGACGACGCCGTCGAGCTCGAGCAGTCCCAGGAACGCGGCGGCCTCTTCAGGAGCCATCCCGGCCCGCCGTGCGATCTCGACCGTGGTGCGCGCGTGGCGACCGCTCAATGCGTCCCGCACACGCGTGCGGTCGTCCGTGCGGTCGTCGGAATCGGCACCGACGGCAATGCCGCTTCCGGTGTGGCCGAGCATCTCGAGTGCGTCTCCACCTCCCGTCACGCATACCGCGTTCACCTCGCGCAACAGCCGGTGGCATCCGGCCGAAGTCGCACTGGTGATCGGTCCTGGCACGGCTCCCAGAGGTCGCCCGAGTGCGGCGGCATGGTGGGCGGTGTTCAGCGCGCCGCTGCGGTGCGCGGCCTCGACGACCACAGTGGCCCCCGCCAGAGCGGCGATCACCCGATTGCGCGCGAGGAACCGCCACTTCGTCGGAGCGGTGCCGCACGGGACCTCGGAGACCACCGCACCGGCGCTGGCGATGCGCGCGATGAGCTCGTCATGGCCGGCGGGGTACGGTCGGTCGACGCCCCCCGCCAAGACGGCGACGGTGGGACCCTCCACGCCGAGCGCGCCGCGATGCGCCGCCGCGTCGATCCCGTAGGCCGCCCCCGATACGACGGCGACCCCCGCCTGTGCGCAGCTGGTCGCGATCTCCATGGCGACGTGGGCTCCGTACGCGGAGGCGGCGCGGGCGCCCACCACCGCGAT
>CANSLE010000365.1 GCA_947647645.1 uncultured Microbacterium sp. | reverse complement strand
CAGATGCAGCGCAACTGGATCGGACGCTCCGTCGGCGCCGACATCGACTTCGAGATCGAGGGCCGCGCCGAGAAGATCACCGTCTTCTCGACCCGCCCCGACACGCTCTACGGCGCCACATTCATGGTCGTCGCGCCCGACTCGGACCTCGCGGCAGAGCTCGTGGCCTCGGCATCCCCGGAGGCGCGCATGCGTTTCCAGGACTACCTCGACACCGTGCAGAAGACGAGCGAGATCGACCGCCAGACGGCCGACCGCCCCAAGACCGGCGTGTTCCTCGAGCGGTACGCGATCAACCCGGTGACGGGCGAACGCCTCCCGATCTGGGCGGCGGACTACGTGCTCGCCGGCTACGGGCACGGTGCCGTCATGGCCGTGCCCGCGCACGACCAGCGCGACCTCGACTTCGCTCGCGCGTTCGACCTCCCGGTCAAAGTCGTCGTCGACACCACGGCACCGGTGACCGGTGCGATCCCGGTGATCGAACTGGATGCCGAGGGCGTTCCGATCGACCCGGGCACGCCCGCGCTGGAGGAGATCGACCCCGCCGTCACCGGCGTCGCTCTGACCGGCGACGGCCGGATGACGAACTCCGGACCGCTCAACGGCCTCAGCAAGCGCAACGCCATCGTTCGCGCGATCGACCAGCTCGAGGGAGCCGGTACCGGGCGCGCCGCCAAGACCTACCGCCTCCGCGACTGGCTGATCTCCCGTCAGCGCTACTGGGGCACGCCGATCCCGATGGTGCACACCGCCGACGGCCGGATCGTGCCCGTCCCGGACGAGCAGCTGCCGGTCGAGCTCCCGGCGATGGAAGGCCTGGACCTCACGCCCAAGGGATCCTCGCCGCTCGGCGCGGCGAGCGGCTGGGTGGAGACCGTCGACCCCGAGACGGGGGAGCCGGCCCTCCGCGACCCCGACACGATGGACACCTTCGTGGACAGTTCCTGGTACTTCCTGCGCTTCCTCTCGCCCGGGGACGCCACGCAGGCCTTCTCGTCGAAGGAGGCCGACCGATGGGGTCCCGTGGACTTCTACATCGGCGGCGTCGAGCACGCGATCCTGCACCTGCTGTACGCGCGCTTCATCACGAAGGCGCTGTTCGACATGGGCCTGGTCGAGTTCACCGAGCCGTTCTCGAACCTCATCAACCAGGGCATGGTCATCCTCGACGGCGCCAAGATGAGCAAGAGCAAGGGCAACCTCGTGCTCTTCCAGGACGAGCTCAACGCCCACGGCGCCGACGCGCTGCGCGTCGCCCTCGCCTTCGCCGGCCCCGTGGAGGACGACAAGGACTGGAGCGACGTCTCCACGACCGGTGCGGCCAAGTTCCTCGCCCGCGCCTGGCGCGTCGCGCACGACGTGTCGAGCGCGCCCGACGTCGTGTGGGCCGAGGGCGACGCGGCCCTGCGCCGCGTGACCCACCGCCTGTGGGCCGACGCTCCGGCGCTCATCGAGCAGACGAAGTTCAACGTGGTGGTCGCCCGGCTCATGGAGCTGGTCAACGCGACGCGCAAGACGATCGACGGACCCGCCGGAGCGGGCGACCCGGCCGTGCGCGAAGCGGCCGAGGCGATCGCGATGATCCTCGACCTCTTCGCTCCCCACACCGCCGAGGAGATGTGGGAGCAGCTCGGTTATGAGCCGTTCGTGGGTCTCGCGACGTGGCGTCAGGCCGATCCGACCCTGCTGGTCGAGGAATCGGTCACTGCGGTCGTGCAGATCGACGGCAAGGTACGCGGCACGCTGACCGTGCCCGCGCGCATCTCGGCCGACGAGCTCGAGGCGCTGGCCCGCGCCGATGAGAAGGTCGTGCGCTCGCTCGCCGGCCGCGAGATCGCGCGCGTGGTGGTGCGGGCGCCGAAGGTGGTCAGCTTCACGACGGCGTAGCCCTGATCCGCGGTCTCAGACCTCCTCCCCACCGGAGGCCCTCGACCGGCTCTCCACGAAGGGCGGAAGACGGCACCGTCGAGGTTCTCCACGGTGCCACCGTGGGAGGGTGAGTTCCAGCGACGAGGTGTCCGCGGCATCCGCCGTCGCTGCCCTGGACCGTGCGCGACGCCGTCGCGTCGGCACCGGTGCGGCGATCGTGTTGGTGCTGGCGATCACTGCGATCGCCGTCGTGGTCGGCATGCTGCGCTCTGGCGCCGCAGCTCCCGCGGAGTCGGTCGCCGTCGCGGTGGCGGACCCGACGCCGCCACCGGTGTACGTCCACGTGTCCGGGGCCGTGGAGTGGCCGGGACTCTACCGGCTCGACGACGGCGCGCGCGTGGTGGACGTCGTGGCGGCGGCCGGCGGGCTGAGCGACGACGCGGATGCCACGGCCATCAATCTCGCCCGCCCGCTCACCGACGGCGAGCAGCTGCACGTGCCGCGCGCCGGGGAGACGGCGGCGCCGGCAGCCGCGGCCAATGGCGACGGGCGCGTGAACCTGAACACCGCCGATGCCGCCGCGCTCGACGCGTTGCCACGCGTCGGTCCGGCGATCGCGGAGCGCATCATCTCCTGGCGGACCGAGAACGGCCGGTTCACCAGCGTCGACGATCTTCTGTCGGTCCCCGGGATCGGGGAGAAGATGCTGGCGGGGTTGCGCGATCGGGTGACCGTGTG
>CANSLE010000364.1 GCA_947647645.1 uncultured Microbacterium sp. | reverse complement strand
GCCCATCTGCTCGTCATCGTGGGCAACCGTGTGACTCCCGGCATCCAGCGCGGCACATCCTTCGCCAGTGAAGAGCAGCTGCTGAGCATGGTCGACGAGGCCGCCTCTCAGGACCTCATCGAGGAGGACGACCGTGAGCTCATCCACTCGGTGTTCGAGTTCACCGACACCTTCGTCCGCGAGGTGATGGTGCCCCGCACCGACATGGTGACGATGGATGCCGCGGCCACGACACAGGAGGCGATGCAGCTGTTCCTCGACAAGGGCGTCTCGCGCGTCCCGGTCGCCGACGGCGAGGCCGACGACATCACCGGCGTCGTCTACCTCAAGGACCTCGTCCAGTTCGCGTACCGCGACGAGACGGCCTGGCGCGATGCGCCGGTTGCCCAGATCGCACGCCCCGCCGTGTTCGTGCCCGAGTCCATGAAGGCCGAGACGCTGCTGCAGCAGATGAAACGCGACGCCGTGCACGTGTGCCTCGTCGTCGACGAGTACGGCGGAGTGTCGGGGCTGGTGACACTCGAGGACCTGATCGAGGAGCTCGTCGGCGAGATCTCGGACGAGTACGACCCGCGATCGAGCGAGATCGTCGACCTCGGCGACGGGCGCTACCGGGTGAGCGCCCGCCTCGGTCTCGACGAGGTCGGCGAGCTGTTCGGACTCGAGCTCGAGGACGACGACGTCGACTCGATCGGCGGACTGCTCGGCAAGCTCCTCGGGCGCGTGCCGCTGCCGGGTGCGACCGCCGAGCACTCGGGGCTGCTCCTCACCGGCGGCACCTCCCGCGGACGCGGGCGGGGACTCGCCACCGTCTTCGTCGAGCCCACCGACCGCCTCCGCGCCGTGGCCGCCGCGTGGAGCGACGAACGCCCCACCGATCGAGAAGAGGCACGCCGATGACCCAGACCGGACCCGAGAACAGCAGATCCGGATTCGTGACCTTCGTCGGACGGCCCAACGTCGGCAAGTCGACGCTGACCAACGCCCTCGTGGGCGAGAAGGTCGCCATCACCTCCGACAAGCCGCAGACGACCCGTCGCGCGATCCGCGGCATCGTCAACCGCCCGGCAGGCCAGCTGGTGATCGTCGACACGCCCGGCATCCACAAGCCGCGCACCCTGCTGGGTCAGCGTCTGAACGACCTCGTGGAGCAGGTGCTCGGCGACGTCGACGCGATCGGCTTCCTGGTGCCCGCCACCGAGAAGGTCGGACCCGGCGACCGTCGAATCGCGGCGTCGCTCGACGGCTATCCGCGGGCGAAGAAGGTGGCCATCGTGACGAAGACCGACATCGCCTCCCGCGACGAGATCACCGAGCGACTGATGGAGGTCGACAGCCTGCGCGAAGACTGGGACGCCGTGATCCCGCTGTCGGCCGTCGCGAACGAACAGCTCGACGTGCTCGCCGACGAGCTGCTCACGCTCATGCCGACCGGCCCCGCGCTCTACGAGGAGGGGGTGGTCACCGACGAGTCGCTCGAGGACCGCATCGCGGAGATCATCCGCGAGGCGGCACTGGAGGGCGTGCGCGACGAGCTGCCGCACTCGATCGCCGTGACGATCGACGACATCTCGCGCCGCGACGAGGGCGAGCTCACCGACATCTACGCGAACCTCGTCGTCGAGCGCGACAGCCAGAAGGCGATCATCATCGGCCACAAGGGGTCGCGACTGGCCGCCGTCGGCTCGCGGGCGCGGGCGCAGATCGAGCCGCTGGTCGGCACGAAGGTGTTCCTCAAGCTGCACGTCCGCGTCGCGAAGGAATGGCAGCGCGACCCGAAGCAGCTCGGACGACTGGGGTTCTGACATGGCACGACAGTGGCGTGCGACCCATGCGGGGACGCCGCAGTCCTGGGAGCTTGCAGAGGTCGAGGTTCCGGAACCGAGGCGCGGAGAGGTGACGATCCGCGTGCGCGCGGCCGGCATGAATCCGGCGGACGCCAAGCACGTCGCCGTCGAGAACGGGCAGTCCTGGCCCGTCCCGATCGGGTACGAGGTCTCGGGTGAGATCTCCGCGATCGGTCCCGACACCGAGATCGGGTCGGGGCCCGCCGCGGTCGGCGACGAGGTCATCGCGTTCCGGGTCGCCGGCGGCTACGCGACCGAGCTGACCGTGGATGCCGCGAAAGCGTTCCACAAGCCGTCGCCGCTGACCCACGCGGAGGCGGCGAACCTCTTGCTCACCGGGACGACGGCTGCCGAGATGCTGCACGTCGTGGAGGCGAAGCCGGGGGAGACCATTCTGCTGCACGGCGCCTCGGGGGCCGTGGGCGTGGCCGTGCTGCAGCTGGCCGCACTGCGCGGCATCCACGTCATCGGCACCGCGGCCGAGACCTCGTTCGATCGCGTGCGCCGCTTCGGCGGCGAGCCGGTCGTCTACGGACCCGGCCTGTTCGAGCGCCTAGCCGCCGTCACGGGGGACGTCCCGATCGTCGCGGCGCTCGACGCGGTCGGCACGGACGAGGCGATCGACGTCTCGCTCGCCCTCGTCCGGGACCGGGAGCGGATCGTGACGATCGTGAATCCCGCGCGCGCCCGGCAGGACGGCTTCCGCTGGATCGCCGGCGCCCTGCCGGACAGCGCCCGCTTCCGCGATGAGGCGCGCGCCGGG
>CANSLE010000363.1 GCA_947647645.1 uncultured Microbacterium sp. | reverse complement strand
AGGGCGTCGAGACCCAGCGCCCCCTCGGGCCCGGTGACGACGCGGACATCCGTCCGGCCCGCAGGCAGGGTCATCCGCCCCACCCGGACGATGCGCACCTGCCCACCGACGCCGCGGCCGTCGATCACGCCCACGTCCCGCCCGTCGATGGCGAGCGCGGCCGGGCCACCTGCCGCGCCCAGGGAGCGCACGCTCGCGTACACGAGGTAGTCGTCGGCGCGGGCGATCTCGGCCGACCAGTCGCTCGCCGCGCCGGACGCCAGCAGCGCGTAGGCCCCGCCGGAGAGGTCCGAAGCGCCGTACCGCAGCTCGGGCGTGCCGATCCTCCACAGACTCGCCTCCGTCACGTTGGCATAGCCCTCCGCCGGATTCGGCTTGGTGGATGCCACCGAGAAGCGCACAACGAGCGCGACCGCCCGCTCGGGCACCGCGACGACCGGCGATGTGCGCACCGCTCCCGACCCCGCGTACCAGGTGCGGGGATGGTAGCTGAACGCCGAGTCGTCCGACAGGAGCGTCTCGGCGCCCGACGCATCGACCGCGAACACCGCGGCGTCGAGATCGGTGTCGAACTGCACGATCGCACTGAAACGCAGCGCCACGCTGTCCCCGGGTGCCGCCTCACCTCGGCCGCCGACGCCGATCCGCGTCTCGATGGATCCGCCGTCGAACAGTCGCACGTTGTTGTGCCCGGACCCCGATACGAATACTCCCTTCCGCCCCGACCAGGACCGGTAGAGCTCCTGCGTCGTGTCGACGTTCTGCGCATCGGCGTAGATCGCCTGTTCGTCGACGCCCGAGGACGGCGACTGCGTACGCACCGCGAGCGACGGATCGTTGAGCGCTCCGTCGGCGAGCGTCAGCGCGACATCCTCGCCGCCGACCGCGCGGGCCATGTCCTCGGCCTCGAGGACATGGTTCGCGACCCGGCCTCCGATGCCGGCGGTCATCGCAGCGAGCGCCGCCGGCACCCGCTGCACACGGAGGATGCCCCGCAGCGCCTCGACGACCGACTCCGCCCCGCCGTTGCGGTTGACACCGTCGTGATCGACGGCGTCGAAGGCGACCCCGGACTCCTCCGTGAACATCGCGGTCTGCGCCGGGTTGTTGCCCCGCCACCACGACGCGGCCAGGCCCGCCGCGTCCGCGAAGACCCGCTCCCCCGTCACCTCGTGCAGCGCGAGGAAGTTGTCGACGTAACTCGCGGTGCCGTAGTTGAGCTGGGGGTAGGTGGCCTTGTTCGGAGACACGGCGTACGCCCGGCCCGAGATCAACAGGTCGGAGAGGAAGCTCTCCGCGGCGAGCCGCGCCCGGTCGAGGAACGCCCGGTCGCCGGTGACGACGCTCGCCCGTGCGAGGGCCTCGACCTGCACGCTGCCCCACTCGCTCCAGCCCCCCTCGGTCGTCTGGATCGCTCCCAGCGGATAGTCCGTGAACGATCCGCTCTGGTGGGCGGCGATCCCTGCCGCGAGCGTCGCGACGAGTGGAGCGAGCCCCGCCTGAGCCGCATCGTCGGCACCGGCGTACTCGCGGCTCGCGGCGTTGACCGCGATCGAGGACATCCACACGTCGCCGCCGAGCAGACGCCCGGCGCCGCTCGTCGGGGCATCCGCGAGCAGGTCGGCGACGCGTCCGCGGATGAGGTCCAGGCGGCCCTGGACGGCGGCGGCGAGATCGGCATCCCCGGGGGCGAGGGCGGGCAGCGCCGTGGCATAGGCCTCCCAGGCGCGCGTCGCCCAGTACCCGAACGAGGTCTGCGACGACTGACTGTGCTTCTTGACCAGGTTTCCTGCGCTGTCGCGCGCGACGAAGTTGTCGAAGTCGCCGGTGTCCGCCTGCATCCACATCGCGAAACGGAGGCCCTTCACCATCTGGCGATAGCTGTGCGCATCGCCGTAGGTCGCATGGTGCTCGGCGTAGGCGATGACGGCACGGGCGACGTCGTCGAGCGCGGACACCCCCTCCTGCGGATCCCCGACCCAGACGTACCCGGACGAGGGATCGCCCGCACGCCGCGGCTCGGAGTAGAGGTGCGTGATCATCATCTGCTGGCCGTCGAGCTCCACGTCCTCGCTCAGGAAGTCGAGGTGCGCGAGGCTCGGGAAGACGACCGAGCGGTCCTGCAGGACGAAACGGGCGAAGAAGTCGACGTCGGCCCGCGTCACCTCTCCGTCGCCGTCGTAGTCAAGGAGGGCCGGGGCCGTCCCGTCGGCGACCGCGGCCGCGAACCAGGCGCGATCGCGGTCGTCGATGGCGCCGTCGCCGTTGAGGTCGTCGTCGCGGAGCTCCCGGACGCCGGAGAGGGCGAGCGAACGCAGCCGCAGGCGGTTCTCCCCCCGGTTGTCGATGACGACCGAGAGGGAGCCGGCCCCGGCGGGCACCGGTGCGGATGCCGTCGCCGCGACGCTCGCCCAGCGCGCACCGGCGACAAGCGGGGTCGACGCGAGGTCGGCACCGTCGACCCGCACGGACAGCGTTGCGGCGCCGGCCTGCTCGGTCGCGGATCCTCCGCCGAATGCGTCCGCGGTGAGTGTCACGAGGTCACCGGCGAGCGGAGCGGACGCCGCGGCATCCGCCCCGACCGCAATCGTCCGCTCGGCGCGCGAACCGGGCGCGA
>CANSLE010000362.1 GCA_947647645.1 uncultured Microbacterium sp. | reverse complement strand
GCGACGAGCGTGATGGTGGGCGGCATCGCGTACGGCGGCGCGTCGGTCGCGGCATCCGACGCGGCCGGGGACGGCGCCGCGGTCGGCGTCGCCGGGTCGAGCAGGGCGTGCATGATCGTGGCGATCCGATCGGGGTCGACGATGTTGACGCTCTCCCCGTCGATCATGCCGAACCGCTCGACCGGGAGGGTCTGGAAGGTGATGTCGCCGCCGGCCAACCGCTGCGCGGCGTTGGCCAGGCTCAGCAGATCCAGGCCCTGGTCGATCGCGACGTACTGCTTCGCCGTGTCGATGAGCGAGCGCATCGCGCCGATGTCCGTGAACGTCTGCGCGCTCTTCAGCTTCACCGCGAGCGAGACCATGAACGCCTGCTGACGGCGGGTGCGATCCAGATCGGTCAGATCAACGTTCTTGTACTGCGTGTCACGCCGTTGGCGCACGAACGCCATCGCCTGAGCGGCGTCGATCTGCTGCACGCCGGCCGCGAAGTTCGCACCCGAATACGTGTCGGCCGTGGCGTGGTTGAGGCACACCGTGATCGGCTGCACGGCCTGCGCGACCCGGTAGAACGCCGCCATCGTGACCTCGACGAAGTGGTCGATGCGCACACCGCCGAGGAAGGAGGACACCGTCTGGATCTGGGCCTGACGGGCATCGTCGCGCGCCTGCCGGTACGCGGCGGCGTCGTCGGTGCCCTTGGCCTTCAGCTTCCCGTAAGACGCCGCGAAGGTCCGCCCGTAGTCCTCCTTGATCTTGCCCTTCGTGACACCGTCGGGTGCGTTCGCATAGTCGACGTAGTCGTCGCGCGGGATCGAGACGCCCACGGCCTTGCCGCCGCCGGCGGGGATGTGGATGAAGATGAGCACGTTGGTGTTGTAGCCGCCGACGCTCTCGTCCTCGGCGTGGATCGCGTCGTAGATCTCCTGCGGGTACGGCTTGCCGTCCTGATCCACGCGACTGTCGAGACCCATGATCAGCAGGTTCACCTCCCCGTCGTTCTGCGGGACGCCCGGGCTCGCCGACGGCATCGCGATGGTCGAGCGGTGGATGCCGTTCAGATCGGAGACGACGACGGCCGCCACCGCGACCGCCGCGGCGACGAGCACGGCCAGGACGGCGACGGCGACGCGGCGTCGCCGGATCTGGACAGGGCGAGACACGGGGCGAGACGATCGAGACACCGACAGATCGTGTCAGAGCGGACCTATCGCCCCGGTGTGAGCCGGCTGAGAAGATCATCCTGCAGACGGATGCCGATGGGTCCGCGGTCCGACGCGCGTCCGCCCTGCCCGCTCGTAGCGTCGATGACATGAGCACCTCGACCGCCGCGCCGTCCTCTTCCGCACTCGGAGCCGCCGCGCTCTCGATCCTCGGCAGCATGGTCGCGATCGGCGTGGCTGCGCTCGGCCTGCTCGTCGTCCCGGTGGCGGCCCTGGTCGTGTTCGGGCCGCCGCTGCTGGCGCGCCTGTGATCGCGATCGGCACGATCGCCGCTCCTCTCCGAGCGGTGAGGGCCGGTACGGTGAAGGGATGACGGAGACAGCGCCCGCCGGCTCACCCGCTCCGGTCGACGCCGATCCGGCGAGAGCAGGCGTCCACACGCTGCTGCGGGTCCTGCGCCACCTGCCGGCGACGCTCATCACGGTGACCGCGGTCCTCGTGGTCGGTGTGCTCTCCCAAGCGCTGTGGTCGCCGTTCAACGAGAGCGCCGGGATGGACGTCTGGGGGTACGGGCTGCCGGCACTCGAGGCGGGCCGGTGGTGGACGCCGATCACGGGCACGTTCTTCGTCGCCGAGCCGTGGCTGTTCATCCCGACGCTCGTCGGCTTCGCGGGCATGGGCGTCCTGGAGTACGCGCGCGGCACCCGCACCGCGCTCGCCTACTTCTGGATCGGCCAGATCGTCGCCGTGCTGGCCACCTCTGTCCTTCTCGCAGCGCTCAGCGTGTTCTCCGGCTGGGAGTGGGTGCAGAACACCGCCACGACGCTCGACGTCGGGGCCAGCGGAGGCACCTTCGCCTGCATCGCCGCGGTCATGGGCCTGCTCGCCTCGCCGTGGCGCCTACGCGGCTGGCTCGTCCTCATCGCCGTGGTCATCGTCGGCGTGCTCGTGCTCGGAACCGTCGCCGACCTGTCGCACCTCATCGCGGTGCTCCTCGTCCTCATCTTCGACCGCACCCTGCGCCCGCGCCGGGCGACGATCCGCGAGCAACGGCTCATCGCGTTCATCGGCATGCTGGCCTTCGTCGGCATCGAGGTCATCCCGGCCCTCATCCCGACCTACGGACCCTTCGGCACGACCGATCCTCTCTCGAGCGACTGGACCACCACCGCCGTCGACGTCGTGGTCGTGCTCGTGATCGCGCAGGGCCTGCGACGGGCACGCCGCTGGGCGTGGATCTGCGCGCTCGTGCTCCTGGCGCTCAACATGCTGGTCGCGGGAATCCTCGCTCTCGTCGTCACCCTCGACGTGCGCTACGCGATCGGTGTCCCCATCGACGGCGAGACCGCGATCGAGATCGGCAACGGCCTGATCGCGCTCGTCCTCTTGATCTACCTCGTCATCGTCCGCGGTGCGTTCGCCGGCACGCGACGCACCGTGCTCGGTGCGCCCGGCGCCGAGGCA
>CANSLE010000361.1 GCA_947647645.1 uncultured Microbacterium sp. | reverse complement strand
CACCGTGGCGAGCCGATGCCCGCGCCGCGGCGCATCGGGCCCTTCACGAAGACGCAGTGGGTCGGCGCGGTCGTGGTCGGCGGGATCGGCCTGGTGTTCGCGGCCGGCATGGCGGTGCTCGCGGTGCGGTTCCTGCTGAGCCTCGACGGTCCGCGCGCGTTCCTGACCACCTACCCAGGGGAGTACCACCTGCCCGAGGGAGCTCCGGTCGGCATCCCCGCCTGGCTGGGCTGGCAGCACTTCTTCAACGTCTTCCTGATGGTGTTGATCATCCGTTCGGGCCTGACGATCCGGCGCGAGAAGCGCCCGGCGGTCTTCTGGGCGCCCAAGAACAATCCCAAGGGCAAGACGAGTCTGACGATCTGGTTCCACCAGGCGCTGGACATCCTGTGGCTTGTCAACGGTGTCGTCTTCGTCGTGTTGCTGTTCGTCACCGGGCAGTGGATGCGGATCGTGCCGACGAGTTGGGAGGTGTTCCCGAACGCCCTCAGCGCGGCGTTGCAGTACGTCTCGCTGGACTGGCCGACCGAGAACGGATGGGTCAACTACAACTCGCTGCAGCAGCTCGCGTACTTCTCGACCGTGTTCGTCGCGGCTCCGCTCGCGGCGATCACCGGCTTCCGCATGGGCGGGATGTGGCCGAAGAAGAACCTCAAGCTCAGCGCCGCCTACCCGATCGAGTGGGCCCGAAAGCTGCACTTCCCGGTGATGCTGTTCTTCGTCGTGTTCATCGTGATCCACGTCGTGCTGGTGCTGGCGACCGGGGCGCTGCGCAACCTCAACCACATGTACGCGGCCCAGGGCTCCGTGGACCCCACGGCCTACGCCGACAACTGGACCGGTTTCTGGCTGTTCGTGGTCTCGCTCGCGGTGATCGCCGGCGCGTGGGTCGCGGCCCGTCCGCTGGTGCTGGCGCCCATCGCCCGCCTGTTCGGCACGGTCAGCGGACGCTGAGCCGGGCGGGCTGAGGATGCCCCGCAGCCTCAGCGGACGAAGCGGACCTCGGTGAGAGTCTCGCCGAGGAACGGCTCGGTGTGGCTCGCGCCATCGAGCGCGAACCCGTTGCGGGTGTAGAAGCGGTGGGCGCGGGGGTTGTCGTCGGCGACCCAGAGGTAGAGGGCCTCGCCCGGCTCGACGGCCGCGTCGAACAGCTGCTGGCCGATGCCGGTGCCGTGGAACTGGTCGAGCAGGTAGATGAAGTAGAGCTCGCGCGTGCGCGGGGCGTCCCGATCGCGGGCAGGTCCCGAGCCCACGAAGCCGACGATCTCGCCGTCGACGAGGGCCGCGAACATCTTGAACTCCGGGCCCTGCTGGGCCCAGTGGGTCCAGAGCTCCGCGAGCCGCTTGGGAGAGACGTTCTCGAGGGCGGCCTTGCTGATGAGGTGGTCGTAGGTCTCGTGCCAGCACGTCGCGTGGACACGTCCGAGGGCCTCGGCATCCACGTCACGAACGGGACGGACGACGGTGTCGGTCTGCGCTGAGATGTCGGTGGGGGCTTCCATGGCCAGACTCTACGGTGGGCCCCCGAATTCGCGAAATCGACGGATGCCGCGCCACAGCGCCCCTCGCGGCGGGTGCGCGGCACTGTGGGACATCCACAATCGATTTCGCGGAAGCGCTGTCGGGACCGCTAGCATCACGCTTCGTGAACGTGTGGTGGCGGACCCTCCTGACGATCTGGCGCGCGAAGGTGCTCCTGCGCCGCCGGGGCCCGATTCCGCCGCACAGCGTCGGGCGGCTGACCCTGCGGACGCTGCCGACGGACATCGATCTGCTCGGCCACATGAACAACGGCCGCTACGCCTCCCTGTTCGACCTAGGGCGCTTCGATCTGCTCATCCGCACGGGGATCTGGGACGCGATGAACGCGCAGGGCTGGTACGCCGTCGTCGCCAGCGAGACGGTGACGTTCCGCAAGTCGTTGCCGCTGTGGCAGCGGTTCACCGTGGAGTCGCGACTGTACGGCCACGACGACAAAGCCGTGTACCAGATCCACCGCGCGGTGGTCGACGGCGAGGTCTACGCCGAGATGATCGTGCGCGCGCGCTTCCTCCGCCGCAGCGGTGGGGTCGTCAACACCGACGAGCTCTTCCGGGCGCTGCACCGACCGGACGATCTGCCCCCGCTGCCGCCGTGGGTGTCGGACTGGGCGCGTGACAGCGCCCTGCCCTCGACGAAGGCCCCGGCCCCCAGCGAGTGGGACTGACGGGCGGCGTCCCGCCGCCGCGCCCCGTCAGCGCGAACGCGCGGCGAAGGCGTCCGCGAGAGCCTCCCGCACCAGGCGGATGCCGGGACGGTTGCGGCTGGAGCGCCGGGCGGCGGTGAAGATCTCACGGACGGGTTCGCCGGTCAGCGGCGCGAGTCGCACGCGGGGCGGCGCGCCACCCCAGAGCAGATCGGGCCAGAGCAGATCGGGGAGGAGGCCCACGGCGTGCCCGGCGGCGATGAGCTCCACGTGGCCGCTCAGATCGGCGAGCTCGAAGCGCACGTCCGGCTCGAAGCCCGCGGCGCGACACTGCTGCAGCGCCCACTCGCGCGCCGCCGTGCCACGGGGCTCCATCACCCACGCCCGGTCGGCGAGGGCCGACAGGGGCAGCGCCTCGCCGGCGGTGGCGAGGCGGATCGGGTCGGTG
>CANSLE010000360.1 GCA_947647645.1 uncultured Microbacterium sp. | reverse complement strand
TCACCCCCTGCCCGCCGGCGTCGAGCTGCGCCCGGCCTCCGGCGTACGCGAGCTCGGCGCACGGCTCCACCCCGACGGCGCGGGTGCCGTGCTCGAGGCCTCGTTCTCCCTCGCGCCGGCCCCTGCTGTCGTGTCAGCCGAACATCCCGGAGACCGGGCCGCACCGGGGTCATAACGTCGTCATCGCACCCGGGCATCCGGCCCGGAGCGCGGATGAACGGACGCGACGTGAACGACCTCCAGACTCTCCTTCCCCTGGCCACGGGGATGCTGCTGTCCCCCCTGCCCGTCGTGGCGGTGGTGGCGATCCTGCTGACCCCGCGGGGCCGTGCCTCCGCCCCGGTCTACACGGCGGCCTTCACTCTCGTCTCGGTCCTCGTCGTCGCGCTCGGCGCCGCGGGCGCGGCCCGAGCGTCCTCGGCGGGCGGTGGCGAGGCCCGCATCGTGTCGCTGATCCTGGCCGCTGTGCTCACCGTCGGCTTCGCCGTGCTCGCCGTCGTCAGCTGGCGGAGCCGGCCGCGTCACGGCGAGCCGGCCGTCGCGCCGAGCTGGCTCGCGGCGATCGACGCCGTCACCCCGAGGTCGGCCGTCGGGCTCGGGCTGCTGATGGCCGTCACGAACACCAAGAACATCCCGCTCGAGCTGAAGGCCGGCGCGGTCATCGGCGAAGCGCACCTCGCGTGGCCGATGGCGGCCGTCCTCTGTCTCGCCGTCGCCCTGGCGGGTTCGCTGCTGCTGATCGCTCCCGCGATCGTCTCCCTCACCGGGTCGGCGCGCGTCCATGACGCGCTGCAGGGCCTGAAATCCCAGCTGATCTCTCACAATGCGGCCATGATGACCGTCCTCTTCGCGATCCTCGCGGCCAACGAGGCCGCCGGGCTCCTGCACCGCCTGCTCGCCTGAGCCGGCCGGCACCGCTGTCACCTCCCCTCCTCACGAAAGAAGCCCCTCATGTCCACCACCGCCGACACCGCCACCCCCGAGACCTTCTGCCTGGCGGAGGCCCCCGCGGGGACCTTCCGCGGCACCGTCCGCGAGAACGTCCGCTCGTGGCGCGGCATCCGTTACGCCGAGGCTCCGACCGGCGAGCGCCGCTGGCGCGACCCGCGGCCGGTCGCCCCTGTCGGCGGCGAGGTCGACGCCACCGCGTTCGGTCCCGTGTGCCCGCAGGTGCGAACTCCCGCGGTCACACTGGGCGATGACGCCGTGCTCGATGAGGACTGCCTCGTCCTCAACGTGTGGGCCCCCGACACGGCGCCAGGCTCCGACGCCGCCGCCCGCCCGGTGATGGTGTGGATCCATGGCGGCGCATACACGTTCGGCGCGTCCAGCCAGCAGATGTATGACGCCACCTCGATCGTCAACCGGGGGGACGTCGTCGTCGTGACGATCAACTACCGGCTCGCGGCGTTCGGCTTCCTCGACCTGTCCACTCTGCTGCCCGATGGCGGCTTCGACCGCAACCTCGCTCTCAAGGACGTCCTCTTGGCATTGCGGTGGGTCAAGGAGAACATCGCGTCGTTCGGCGGGGACGCCGACCGCGTGACGGTGTTCGGCGAGTCGGCCGGCGGCGGGCTCGTGACCACCCTGCTCGCCACTCCCTCCGCCGAAGGGCTCTTCCACCGCGCCATCGCACAGTCCTCGCCGGCATCGAGCATGTACGGCGTCGAGCGGGCCCGCGAGGTGGCCGAGCGTTTCGCACGCGAGCTCGGGATCGACCCGACGGATGCCGCGACCGCCGCCACGGCGCTGCGGGCGGCATCCGCTGATCAGCTGGTGACCGCGGGCATGGCGGTCTACGCACAGGTACCGGATGAGGCGCCCGGCACGCTCGCTTTCGCTCCGATCGTCGACGGCGATCTGCTGCCCGAGGCCCCGGCGACCGTGCTGCACGAGGGCCGCGCCCTGCCGGTGCCGCTCATGATCGGCACCAACAAGGACGAGGCCTCGCTGTTCAAGTTCATGAAGTCGCCCCTCATCCCGATCACCGAGGAGCGCATCATGACGATGTTCTCCGACATGGCTGCCGACAACCCCACCGTGGAGCTGCCGTCGGTGGCGCAGGTGCGTGCGGCCTACGAGAACGTCCGGCGGGGCGCCGTCGGCCTCGGCGTCGCCCGCGACATCGGCTTCCGGATGCCGACCGTCTGGATCGCCGAGGGCCACAGCACGGTCGCCGACGTCTGGCTGTACCGTTTCGACCACGCGACGCCGTTCTTGCGGCTGATCGGGCTGGGGGCGACCCACGGCAGTGAACTGGCGTATCTGTGGGCCAGCTTCTCGAGCGGGCCGAAGGACCCCACGTTCCGCCTCGGCGGCAAGCGCTCGGGAGAGGAGATCGCCGTCCGCATGCAGGACCGCTGGACCGCCTTCGCACACGGGCGCACGCCGGATGCCGACGGCGTCCCCGGTGCCCCCCACTGGCCCGCCTACGTCGCCGCCGACGGAGACGGCGCCCGCGCCACGCTCGTCATCGAGCGGCACGACACCGTCGTCGACGACCTCGACGCGTCCCTGCGCGCGGCCTGGGGCGACCAGGTCCTCGACTTCCACTGACCGGCTCCTCCCCCCTCGCCAAGGAGAAACCCATGTCCGACACCTGCAGCGCCGCCGCACCGCTCAGCCGCGCCCGTCTCGCCCCCGCCCTCGCCACCGCCGGCGACACGATCACCCCCGCCCACCACGCCTCGTCGCGTCCGGC
>CANSLE010000359.1 GCA_947647645.1 uncultured Microbacterium sp. | reverse complement strand
GATCCCACCTGCGCCGCCCGTGACGACGATGACCCGGTCGCGGTAGTCGAAGCTCATGCCGCGGCCTCGGCGCGCGAGCGGGCCCGGCCCGTAGCGGCATCCGGGGTGCGCCCCTCGAGCGGCCAGCCGAGCCGCCGCGCGAGCCTCGTGACGTACTTCACGTAGGCGTCGGAGTCGACGTAGCCGCGGTGACGCGGCGACGCGTCGAACCGAAGTCCCCCCGACATGTCGGGGACGTCGCTCTGGCGCAGCCGATCGAACGCGGCCGCCGCGGCGGTGCCGTCGCGCCGACCGGCGATGAAGGCGGCCAACAGATGCGCCTGTTGGTCGAACAGGTGGTACGCGCCGCTGTTCGTCTCGATGAACCCCACGCCGTAGATCCCGGAATGCTCTCTGGAGACGCAGTTCAGGTAGAGATCGGGATGCTGTTCGTCGCCGAAGAAGCGCTGCGCGACCGGCACCCGGTGCCGATACCCGGTCGCCATGAGGATGAGGTCGAACTCCTCCGACGTCCCGTCGGTGAACTCGACGGTGAGCTCGTCCGCGCGGCGAATGCCGGGACGCGCGACGATGTCGCCGTGCTGCAGGTGGTGGAACAGCTGCGAGTTGACGACCGGGTGGGTTTCGAACAGCTTGTGGTCGGGCCTCTGCAGACCGAGTCGCCGAGGATCCCCGGTCAGCAGCCGCAGCAGCGGCTGCAGGAGGGCGCGTTCGAGGGGTTTGGGCAGGAACGAGCCCTTGCCTCCGACGATGTCCGACGGCAGGCCGAACACGTGCTTCGGGATGAACCAGTAGCCGCGGCGCAGGCTGATGACGGCGCGCTCCGCCGTGCGGGCCGCGTCGCAGGCGATGTCGCAGCCCGAGTTGCCGCCGCCGACGACGAGCACGCGCTTGCCGGTGAACAGGTCGGGGGAGCGGTAGTCGAGGCTGTGTCGGATCTCGCCCGCATAGCTGCCGGGGACCTCGGGGACGAACGGGTGCCACTGGCTCCCCGTGCACACGATCACATGCTCGTGCACGGTGCTCGTGCCGTCCTCCATCGTGACACGCCAGCGCCGACCACTCGCGCCGGGGGCGGGTGCGGTGACCTCGACGGGCTCGACGCTCGCGACCTCGGCGCCGAAGCGGATGCCGTCGGTCAGCCCGTAGGCATCGGCGAAGGAGCGCAGGTAGGCCAGGATCTGGTCGTGGCGGGGGTAGTCGGGGTAGCTCTCCGGCATCGGGAATCCGGAGAACCCCGACACGGTGCGGCTCGAGATGAAGTGCGCCGACTCGTACATCGGCGTGCCGGGGTTGTCGATGTCCCACAGCCCGCCGACCCGGGTGTGCCGTTCGAGCTGGGTGTAGTCGATGCCGCGTTCGCGCAGCGCGCGGACGACCGAGAGTCCGGCGGGCCCGGCGCCGATGACGCAGACGGTCGTGTCGACGTGCGGTGCGGCGGGCCGGGAGGCGGCGGAGGGAGAGGCGTTCATCGGCGCTCCTTTGTGCGGTGAAGACCTCACGGTACGGCTGCCGCCGTCGCCGGCATCGGACTCCCGGCATCCACAAGTCGGACACGATCGGCCAGTGTGAATGGCCTCTCGCGCGCGAATCGAGGCTCGATCTCAGGACAGCGGTCGACGGGCGGTCGTGTGCAGGGCCGTCGGCGACGCACCGAACCAGCGGAGGGTGCTGCGCCGCAGCGAACGGTCGTCGCCGTAGCCGAGGCGGAAGGCGATCTCCGCGGTCGTGAGCGCCGGTGAGGCGAACAGCTCCGCCGCGAGGCGGCGTCGGACGTCGTCGAGCACGCCCGAATATGTGGCCCCGACATCGATCAGCCGGCGGCGCAGCGTGCGCTCGCTCGTGGCGAGGGCGCGGGCGTGACGGGCGAGCGGCAGAACCTCGGGCAGCGCCTCCTCGATCTGCGCGGCGAGCACGGCCACCAGCTCCTGGCGTTCCACCACGCTCTCGGTCTGCGCGTCGAGCAGCGCGACCGTGTCGCGGTGCGTCCACGGATCGGCGGTGGGTAGCGGCGCCTGCGCCACCTCCAGCGGGACGTGCCAGGCGTTGCGAGCGGCCCCGAACCGCACGGGGCCCGCGAAATACGCGCGGCACTCGGCGGCGGACGGACCCGCGGCGTCCTGCAGTTCGACGAGGCGCGGACCGGACAGCTGCGCGACGTCGCGCGCCATCCGGGTGATGTTGGCGAACCCCTCCTCGACGAGGAAGGTCCCGACCGGAGAGGCGGCTTCGTGCGGCGTCGCGGTGACGACGAGGGCGCTCGCCTCCTGTGCCGAGCTCCACCGCACCATCGACCCGGCGAGGTTCTGGAAGCGCAGCCCCACGCGGACGGCGTCGCGCAGCGTCGGGCTCGACATCATCGCGAGCCCGAGCAGGCCCGATGCGGTGATCGGCTGGCGGCGCCCGACCTCCAGGCCGAGTGCGGGAACCGGCAGCAGCTCCAGCGCCTGCTCGATGATCACGCGCCCCTGACGGTACGACACCCGCAGGCTCGGCGCGTCGACGGTCGCCCGCGTGAGGGATGCCGCGTGCAGTGCCCGGTCGAGCGAGACGCCGCGCTCGTCGGCGACGAGCAGAAGATGGCGAATGATGTTGGGTGTGATCACCGCCCACGACGGCGTGACGGCGGGGCGCTCGGTCATCTGGTCAGCATAGGTGGCCGATCGTGTCCGTGTCATGGCGCGGCACGACCGTGACAAAAC
>CANSLE010000358.1 GCA_947647645.1 uncultured Microbacterium sp. | reverse complement strand
GGCTCCGCGCCGCGCCCTGACCATACCCGCCGGTGCCGAGCTGGACGTCCCCGGCCTCTCACCTCTCTTCACGCCCAATGCCGACTTCTATCGCGTCGACACAGCGCTGACGGTGCCGGCGATCGACCCGGCGACGTGGCGTCTCGTCGTGGACGGCATGGTCGATCGCCGCGTCGAGCTGAGCTTCGACGAGCTGGTGGCGATGGGCCTCGACGAGTACGGCATCACCCTGACCTGCGTGTCGAACGAGGTCGGTGGCGGACTGGTCGGCAACGCCACCTGGCTCGGCGTCCCCGTGCGCGACATCCTGCGGATGGCCGGCCCGCAGACCGGCGCCGACATGGTGCTCTCCCGCAGCATCGACGGCTACACCGCGAGCACTCCGCTGTCCGCCCTCACCGACGACGGGCTCGACGCGATCCTCGCGGTCGCGATGAACGGCGAGCCCCTTCCGGCCGAGCACGGCTTCCCGGTGCGGATGGTCGTCCCCGGCCTCTACGGCTACGTCTCGGCGACGAAGTGGCTCACCGAGCTGACGGTCACGACCTTCGCGGCCGACGAGGCGTACTGGACCCCGCGCGGCTACAGCGCCCAGGCGCCCATCAAGCTCTCCTCGCGGGTCGACGTGCCGAAGGCCGGAAACCCCGTCGCCCCGGGGCGGGTCACCGTCGCCGGCATGGCGTGGGCGCAGCCGATCGGTGTCGACCGCGTCGAGGTGAACATCGACGACGCCGGCTGGGCGCCCGCGACCGTCTCCGCACCGATCAATGGCGACAGTTGGGTGCAGTGGATGTACCAGTGGGATGCCGCGCCCGGTACGCACTACGTCGCGGTGCGCGCCTGGAACAAGAGGGGCGAGCTGCAGACCCGGGATCGCGCCCCGATCGCGCCGGATGGGTCGAGCGGGTGGCAACGCGTGCTGGTCACGGTCGCGCCCTGACACGCGCTCCGGCGCGCGGCGCTACCCGGCGCTGTCGCGTGCGGCGGCGCGATCGCGGGCGATCGACCGAGCCAGCACCTGTGCACCGCTCGTCAGCACGGCGCGGCGCCAGGGGAGGGTCCCCTCGATCTCGATCTGGATCGAGATGGACAGCACCGTCCGGATCACGACGATCAGCCCGAGGATCACGGCATCCTCGATCGACGGTTTGGAGGTGATGGTGCGGATGAGATCGGCCGCCACGAGCACCTCGAGCCCCAGGAGGATCGCCGCGCCCAGCGTGTTGCGCAGCACCAGATACGCGGCGTGGCCCGTGCGCTCGCGTCGCAGCGTCCGCCAGGCGAGCACCACCGCGATGAGGAATCCGACCACCATCGCGAGGGCTCCGATCACCTCGAACACGATCGCGATGACGGTGAAGAACGGCTCGATGTACGCGGACATGATCGCCACTCTAGGGAAGAGTCCGCCCGGACGCAGAGCGACGCCCCCGCCCGGGCAGGGCGGAGGCGTCGCTCCGGGGGAGGCTTACTTGAAGGCGTCCTTGACGTCTTCGCCGGCCTTCTTCACGTGGGCCTTGGCCTGGTCGGCCTCGCCCTCGGCCTCGAGGCGCTCGTTGTGCGTCACCTTGCCGACGCCCTCCTTGACCTTGCCGCCGAGATCCTCTGCCGCGTTCTTCATCTTGTCGTCGAGACCCATGATGTGTTCCCTTCTCTGACCTGGTTCGGACTTCTGCGCTCGACGCTACGAGCGTGGTCGGGGCGAGGGCAGTGGGTTGACGATGTCGGCACGAGAGGCTACGACGGTCGCGGGGCCGGATGCCGCAGCATCCCCACCGGGCGTGCGCCCGGAACGCCTGTGAGGGGCCCCACCTCCTCGAAGCCGAGCCGCCGGTAGAGGCGGCGGTTCACGGGCGTGGAGGACTCGAGGTAGGCGCTCTGGCGCATTCCGTCGAGCGCGTGCAGGTGGGTCGAGATGAGCTGCGCGCCGACGCCGCGACCGCGGGCGCGCTCTGCGACGCCGACCTCGGTCAGGTACCAGTGGGGGGAGCGCGGGCGCTGCCGTTCGAGACGGGCGAAGACCGAGAACGCGCGGGGGATGCCGCGCCAACCGAGGGCGCGCACGAAGAGCGGCGTCTGCCCGACGAGCCGGCCGAGCGCGCCGCGCTGCCCGTCGGGGCCCTCCCACGCGGCGACTCCGAGGAGCGAGCCCTCCTCGTCGTGGGCGACATCGATCGTCCCGGTCGCGAAGGGTCCGGCCGCCAGCGTCGCGTGGAAGAGATGAGTGAGTCGCTCGCGACGCCGGTCCTGCTCCGGCACGATCGCGACCAGCATCGGGTCGGCCTCGAAGGCCTCGGCCAGAACCGCGGCGGCGGCGGGGAGCTCGTCCCCGCGGGCGGGCGTGATGGTGATCTGCGACATGTCTCCTCCAATTGGTCCAAGTGGATAAAAATAGTATGAGGGGAGCAGTCGCCCCCGAACCTGGAGGATGCCGTGAACGATCCGCTCGCGCCTCGCGCCTATCTGGGTGTGGACGACCGCCGCCGACAGCTGCTCGACGCCGCGTGGGGGGTGATGCGCGACAGTGGTGCGGCGGCGCTGTCGCTGCGGACCGTGGCGCAGCGCGCGGGGGTCGCGCACCGTGTGGTCACCTACGTCTTCGGGACCAAGAGCGCGCTCGTCGCCGCGCTGCTCGCGCGCGAGACCGCGCGTATGGTCGAGGCTGCGTGGGCGGCGCCACTCGCCGAGGTGACGCTGGAGCGCGCG
>CANSLE010000357.1 GCA_947647645.1 uncultured Microbacterium sp. | reverse complement strand
GCCGCGGGCGCTGCCGGCCCCAGAACAGCACCGCCGCAAGAGCCGACGCGAGAACGACCGGCACCGCCCGTCCGCGCCGTCGATGCCTCATGCGCTCCACCCTAGGCGGCACCACCCGGCCCGCGCACTACAGTGGACGCCATGACCGACCGCCGCCTCGCCGTTGCCGCGTGGGAGAGTCTTTTCCGCGCCCAGCACGAAGTGCTGCGGGAGATCAGCGACGACTTCGGCGACGATGACCTGACCCAGGCCGAGTACGACGTCCTGCTCACCGTCGTCCGCGGCGACGAGAACACCGCGCGCTTGCGCGACGTGACCGCCAACATGCTGATCAGCCAGCCGAGCGTGTCCCGACTCGTCGACCGCATGGTCACCCGCGGCCTCATCAGCAAGTGCGCCGACCCGCTCGACGGCCGCGGGGCGATCGTCCGCGCAACCGACGCGGGCGTCGCCACGTTCCGCCGCGTCGCCACCGTGCACGGGCGCTCCATCGCCGAGCGCATGTCGGTGCTCAGCGACGACGAACTCCAGCAGCTGCAGCACCTCACGACGAAGCTGCGCGGCGCGTAGGGGCCGTCCCGCACCTACCAGCGGTTACGGACGTCCTCCGCGAACCCCTCGATCCCGGCGAACGCGATGCTCTCGGCGGGCAGGGCCACGGAGCCCGACCAGAGACCGAAGCACTGGTCGGTCCGTGACGAGACGAGGCCCAGGTTCGTCGCCGACCGCTTGACGTGGAACGGCGTGAACACCGCGTCGAGTCCGCCGCCGCGCACGCGCCAGCGATCCAGGGGTGCGGACAGGTCGTACTCCCACACCAGCGATGAGGAGATCTTGTGCAGCTCGCCGCCGACCACGATGCCGTTCTCCGTCGAGCCCGTCCCGTCGGTCCACCGTCCGCCGACCTGGATGCCGAATGTACGGGCGTCGGCGAGAAGGCCCGACCCGGCGCCCCAGTTCCACGAGACGTCGTAGGGCCATCGCCCCCGCCCGTGGTCGAGCACCGCCCACGACCCCGCGGGGACCTCATGGTCGACCCCGTCCAGCGTCAGCGTGCCGGATGCCGGCAACGCCACGTCCTTGACGGTGTACTGGAAGCGTCGAGCCGACCAGGGGACCACCACGGCGAGCAGGTCGTGTCCCGCCGGTCGTGTCACCGTGATGTCGAACGTCGCGCCGGGGATCTCCGCATGCAGCCGCCACAGCCGCCCGCGCTCGGCCGGTGTGATCGTCGCGGCGAAGTCGGTGTGGCGGGCGATCGCGATCCCCGTGCCGAGCGACGACGGCAGCGAGACCTCTCGCGCCGGCAGGATCGTCGCGGTACGCCCCCACTCCCGACCGGTGCGGCGATCGTGGATCCACACCTCGTGCACCGCGGCGTAGTCGAGCGACGACACCGTCAGCGACACGATGTGCGTCGGCGTCATGACGTTCCAGTACTCCCACCGCTTGTTGCGTCCCCAGGAGCGGACGAACCGCCCGCGACCGCGGCCGATGCCGGTCGTGTCGACGAGAGCCGTGCGCGCGAAGCCGATCGCAGCCGGATTGAGGCGGCCGTCGGGCCGCGTGAGGGAGACGGGCGAGATGAGTTCGCGCTCGCGCGCCGTGGCGAGATCAGTCATCGGCATCCTTGCTGACGGTCCGGTGGGGCTGGCGCTCCGGGTCGGATGGTTCGACCCTAGCGTGCACAGAAGAGCCGCCCCGTTCCGGGCGGACACGGGGCGGCTCGTGCGCAGGGATGATGGATGCGCAGCAGCGGCGTCGGCTACTGCTCGACCGGCTGCGGCTCCTGCACGGACTCGTGCGCGGGAATCGTGGGGGCGCCGCCGTCAGCGACGACCTGCACCTTGCGCGGCTTCGCCTTCTCGCTGACCGGGATCGAGACCGTGAGGACGCCGTTGCTGTAGGTGGCGGCGATGCCCTCGGTGTCGATGCCCTGTCCGAGGTTCAGCTGGCGCAGGAAGCTGGCCGTCTCGCGCTCGCGCGTGATCCACTTGACGCCCTCGCCCTCGCTGAGCGTGCGCTCCGCTCGGATCGTCAGCAGCTGGCCGTCCACGTCGATGTCGACCGACCCCGGGTCGATCCCCGGCAGGTCGGCGCTCAGCACGTAGTGGTCGCCGTCGCGGTAGAGGTCCATCGGCATCCGGCGCGGTCCGCGGCGCGTGTCGAAGAGGCCCGACGCGATGCGGTCGAGGTCACGGAACGGGTCATACGTGGCCATTGTTCTCTCCTTGTCGTGTATGGCTCTGTGGCTCTGTCAAAGTTGAGCCTGATCGACTCAACTAATCTCAGATTAGCACTCTCCCCAGGAGAGTGCCAAGAGACGGAGAGCCGCTCAGCACTCCACGACGTTGACGGCGAGACCGCCCTCGCTCGTCTCCTTGTACTTCGTCGACATGTCGATGCCGGTCTGCCGCATCGTCTCCACGACGGCGTCCAGCGGCACGTAATGGGTGCCGTCGCCGCGCAGCGCCAGCCGCGCGGCGGTGACGGCCGTGGATGCCGCGATCGCGTTGCGCTCGATGCAGGGGATCTGCACGAGACCGCCCACGGGATCGCACGTGAGTCCGAGATGGTGCTCCATCGCGATCTCCGCGGCGTTCTCGATCTGGCGGTTCGTCCCACCCATCACCGCGGTCAGCCCGCCGGCCGCCATCGCGCACGCCGAGCCGACTTCGGCCTGGCATCCTCCCTCCGCGCCCGAGATCGACGCGTTCGCCTTGAACAGCGATCCGAGCGCGGTC
>CANSLE010000356.1 GCA_947647645.1 uncultured Microbacterium sp. | reverse complement strand
AGGTTCGACGCCGCGAACTCGCCGGCGGATCCGGTGAACTTCGTGGCCGAGCCGTTGAGGGTCCACGCACCCGCCGACGCGTTGCGGCGATCGTCGGTGACGGTGACCTCGCCGAGCGAGCCGGTCGCGTTCCAGACCGCGCCGCTGGTGCGCGTGCCACCGGTCAGGGTGACGGCGCTGGAGCCGACCGTGATCTTCAGGCCGGTCGGCTGGTCCGTACCGGCCTGAGGAACCGTGACGCCCACCTCGGTCGAGTCCGTCGCCGCGGGGGTGACGGTGGTGACGGCGGTGGCCGCAGACGTGGTCGAGGCCTCATAGGTGCTGTCGCCGGAGTAGGCGGCGGTGAACGAGTACGCCGTGGCCGGGGTGAGCCCCGAGACGCCGAGCGTGGCGACGCCGTTGGAGACGTCGGCCTTGCCGATCGCGGTGCCGCCCTGCGAGAACGTGACCGAGCCGGTCGCCGCCGCCGGCGACACCGTGGCCGTCAGCGTCGTGGACATCGTCGTGGTGCCGGAGGCGGCGAGGGTGGTCGTGGTCGCGGTCTTGCTGGCGGTGGGCTTGGACGTGACTTCCCAGTGATGAGCGGAGCGGTCGAGCTTGAAGTACTGCACGAAGTACTTGGCGTTGCCGATCGGCTGGTCAGTGGTCGGGTAGCCGCCTTCTTTGTTGGCCGGGTCGCACGTGATGACGTATGCGTTGATCCCGCTCGGATTCTGCTTTTCGCTTGCGTTGGTCCAATCGGACGCGCGACCGCCGGTGAGCGTGATCGCGTTCCCCTGCAGCCCCCACAACGCGGCGCTCTGGTTCGTGCGAGCGACGGCGGTGCCCGTGGCCAGCCCGTCCGCAGTGACGATGTAGGTCCGCGACGACATGCGGTAGTCGGCGGGGCATCCGGTGCTGATCTTGATGGTCGCGGGGCCCCATTTCTCGGCGGGCGTGCCACTGGAGACCCCATTGTCGGTACGGCTCGTGGGGTCCCACGTCACCGTGTAGTTGCCGCCCTCGATCTCGTTGGCGGGGTTGAGGTGATAGGGAAAGGCGCTGTTGTTCGCGTTGGGATCGTAGACGACCGCGGCGTGCGCGGGAGCGACGGCCAGCGTCGCCAGCACCACGCCCGCGAAGGCGGATGCTGCGGCGGTGCGCAGGATGCGCGAAGGACGGGTGGACATGGGTTCGGGTTCCCTTTCGGTTGGATGCGGATTGCGAGAGAGGAGGAAGCGTGCGGGGCCGCCGCTGAGGGCGGCCCCGCACGGTTAGGTCAGTTCGCGCGGAAGGAGGTGGTGTCGCCGGGCTCGTAGATCTTGGAGCCGATGGTGACGCCGCCAGCCAGGTCACCGAAACCGAAGTCGGTGATGACGAGCTCCGTCGACGAACCGGGGCGCTTGGCCGTGTAGGCGAGCGCGGTGTCTCCCTGGAACACCGCGGCGAGCGCGGCGTTGGTGGAGAGCTCAGATTGCTTCACGACCGTGAACACGGGGCGCACGATGTCGAAGCCGGTGTTGAGCTTGGACGAGACCACGGGGGCCTTGCCGTTGACGTTGCCGAGGACGGCGGAGTGGCGACGGTCGGCGACCGAGACGCCGTACTGCGACGACAGGATGCTGCTGTTGCCCTGCGCGATGTACTGCGCCACCGAGAACGGAACGAGCGCGTTCGGCACGGCCGCGATGACGGAGCCGTCGTGCTCCTGCACGCTGCCGCCCGAGTAGGCGTCGGTGACAGCGGAGCCGAAGGCACTGAGCCCCAGGCTGCTCTGCCAGAACGAGCGCGTGCCCGAACCCGACTGCGGAACGAACGGGTGGATGTCGGCCGACGCGTTGCTCGGAAGACCGACCTTCAAGCTCGTGCCACCGACGGTGACGGTGGCGCCGTTGGCCGCGCTGTAGATCGCGGTCAGTTCGGCCTTCGTGAGGTTCGCGGGAACCTTCGACGACGACGCCTTCGCGTACGACACCGCGTCCAGCGCGAGCGGGATGTAGGAGTACGCCCCGCCCGACACGAAGGTCGCCGCGCTGGAGGAACGCGCGAACTGCAGGTCGTCGACCTGCAGGTCGACTCCGCGGAACTTGACGTTGCCGGTGGTGTCCTTCGCCGACTTCAGCGCGGCGACGCCCTGACTCGAGCCGTTGGGGCGGTCGAACGTGGTGCCGCTCGCCTTGGTCTTGATCGAGTCGTTGACCGCGCCCGTGGTGGGGTTGGTGGCGTTGTACGAGCCGAGCACGAGCGACCCGCCGTAGGTGACGACCGAGGCGAGACCGTTGTTGAGGTCCTGCGTCGTGTCGGAGCCCGTGCCGGCGAGCGTGCGGTAGGTCGGGGCACCGGACGGCTCGGCGGAAGCCGAGATCGCGCCGGAGCCGACGATGGCGGCCGCAGCGACCAGCGAGGTCGCGGCGAGGAGCCACTTGCGAGTGTTCTTCATGGGATAGCCTTCCGTGCTACTGTTTCCCTTTGTTGCGCTCTGAGCGCCCGGCCCCCTCGCGGTTTTGCGAGCCCAGTGAGGGGGCTTCTTCGTGAACATCTGGCTCACGAATGTCTGGAGGACGGCACCGGTCGAGGTGCCGTGGGTTCACGCCATCAGCCCGACTCCCGCCGTCGGAGGAGGAACGGCGCGAGAACGAGTCCGGCGAGGCCCGCGATCAGCCCACCGCCGACGGCGACCGAACCCACGGAAGAGGCCGTGGTGACGGCGGTGGGGGACGGTGCCGCATCGATCGCCGTCGCGGTGACCTGCGGCGCGCTCCCCCCC
>CANSLE010000355.1 GCA_947647645.1 uncultured Microbacterium sp. | reverse complement strand
GGAGGCGGCGTTCGCCGGGGCCCCGCCCGCTGCGGCGAGGGCCTCCTTCTGCAGCAGCACCGTCTGGACGAGGAAGTACAGGGCGTCGGGCTGCGTGCCGATGAGCTGCTGGATCAGGCGCGCGGCCTCGTCGTCCTTCTGGATCGGTGCGGCGTTGCGGACGGCGTCGGCGAGATCGACGATCAGTCGCACATCGGAAGTCTGCATGGGATGTCCTTTCGTCGGGCGAGCCGCGTCGGGGCTGCGCTCACTCCTCCATGCTCGGCCGCGCGCGCGTCCCCGACCATCCGCCGGGTGGCCGGTATGCGCGCCGATCGGCGGGGAGTGGGGCGGGTCAGTTCGCGTGCCGCGGCAGGCTCAGGCGGACGAGGAACCCGTCGCCGTGGGGACGGGCGTCCAACGTCCCGCCGAGGATCTCCGCGCGCTCACGCAGGCCCCGCAGGCCGAGTCCGCCCCCCGGCAGCTGCAGCGGGCTCTCCGTCATCGCGCCGTTGGCGATCGTCACGCCGCAGGACTGGTCGTCCTGCCAGAACGCGACGGAGACCGGGGAGCCGGGCGCATGCTTGCGCACGTTCGTGAGCGCCTCTTGCACCGTGCGGTACACGGCGCGCTGCGCGGCCGGGCCGAGCCCCTCCGGAGGGGTGCCGGTGACGGTGAGCGGCATCCCGCTCGTGGTGAGCAGGCCGGAGAGCTCGGCGAGCGTCGGCTGGGGGGCGAGACCGGGACTGCGTGTGCCGGCCGCGCGCAGCAGCATCACCATCGACCGCAGCTCCTCCAGCGTCGTCGCGCTGAGGGCGCGAATGGATGCCGCGGCCTCGCGGGCCGCCGGATCGCTCACCGTGACCTGGAGTGCGGCCGCCTGGACTGCGATCAAGCTCACCTGGTGCGAGACGACGTCGTGCATCTCGCGGGCGAGCTGATTGCGCTCCTGGGCCAGGACGGTCTGCGCATACAGCTCGCGTTCGTGGCGCTTCGTCGCCTCGATCTCGTCGAGGCGCGCATGGAGGTCCGACGTCGTCTGCAGCAGCTGCCCGAGCAGGATCGGCGCGGCCGCCGTCGCGGCCTGGTAGACGAAGGTGACCACCGTCCAGCTCTGATCGCGCAGGAGCTGATCGACGATCGGCCACCCGATCGCCTCCGCCCCGGCGAACAGGGCGCCCGCGAGCATGAGGACCCACCGTGTGCGCGTGCGTAAGGACAGGCTGAACAGGGCGATCACGGGAGCGGCGAGGACGTTCGCGATCAGCGCCGCGGGCAGGGTCAGCGCGAAGGCCAGCATCGGCCAGCGCCGCCGCAGAAGCAGCGCTCCGCACGCCAGCACGCACACCACCAGGGTGAGGGGGTCGTCCGTGCTGGCGGACAGATACACGTCGGTGGCGGCGACCGCGACGGCGAGCAGATCGACGAGGGGGGCGGGGATGCGTCGCCACCATGTGAGCAGCGCGTTCATGTGCCGCCGGCTCCGTCCCCGAGGAGCCCGGCGCGCTGTGCGACGAGGGCGGCCTGCACGCGACCGGCCACGCCGAGCTTCGCGAGGATCGCGCTGACATGGTCCTTCACGGTGCCCGCCCCGAGGTAGAGGCGCCCGCCGATCTCGGCATTGGAGAGACCCTCGGCGACGAGGGCGAGCACCTGTCGCTCGCGATCGGTGAGCGACGAGACCCGTTCCGCCTCGACATCCGGTGTCGTCGGTCCGGGGTGTGCCTCGAGGAGCCGTCGTGACGCTCGCGGTGCCAGCACGACGCCGCCCGCCGCGAGAGCGCGCACGTACTGGGCGAGCTGCTCCGGCTCGGTGTCCTTGAGGAGGAAGCCGGAAGCGCCGGAGTTCAGCGCGGTGAGGACGTACTCGTCGGCGTCGAAGGTCGTCAGCATCGCGATCGCCGGGCGGTCGGGCTGGCCGGCGAGGACGTTCAGGAGCGTGAGGCCGTCGACCTGCGGCATGCGGATGTCGAGCAGCAGCACGTCCGGTCTCTCCGCCGTGATCACTTCGAGCGCGTCGACGCCGGTGGCGCTCGCGACCACGCGGATGTCGGGGGTCGCGTTGAGGATGAGGGTGAAGCCGCTACGCACCAGCGCCTCATCGTCCACGATGACGACACGGATCATCGACTTCACCTCCCTGTCTCAGAACCTAGATCATCCCGCACTCTCCGCGTCGTCGTCGTCGTCCTCTCCCGCCGTCCGTCGGTGCGTTCCCCCGCCGATCGGCGGGTCGGATGACACCTGCCGGGCGATGCGCGCGAGGACCGATCAGGGTTGGCTGGATAGCGTGAAGTCTGCTCTTGCCGCCGTCGTCCGCGCCGTTCTGCGACATCCCGTCTCCCTCGCCGTCGCTGCGGGCGCCGTGGGCATGGGAACCGCGCACGTGACCGCCGCCGGCGAGGTGGGGTTGGACGGGGCGGTCTTCAGCGTCCTGTCGTGGATCGGCCTCATCGCGGTGCTCGTCGTCGTCGAACGGATGAGGGGAAGCGTGCGCGCTGCGCTCGTCACCGCGGTGGGCACCGCGGTCGCCGTCGTCCTGGCCTGGAGCGTCTTGTCGACGCTCGCGGCGTGGGGCGAGGAGCTGTCGCAGGCGGCGCTGGAGTACCAGGTGTGGACCCCTTCGGTCACGGCAGTGGTCCTCGTGACGGCCGTCTCCGGCGCGCTGCGCCCTGCCACGCGCCGCAGCCTGCGGTGGGCGGTGTTCACCGTCGTCGTGGCCATGCTCCTCGTGAACGGTCACGCCTCCGACGTGGCGCGCGCCGCGGCGGTGCTG
>CANSLE010000354.1 GCA_947647645.1 uncultured Microbacterium sp. | reverse complement strand
GCGTCGCCGGTGCCCTCTTCGGCGACGTCTGCGGCGCGCGCGGGCGCGGGGCGCTGCGTGCGGACGGTGTCGGTCTTCGGCGCCTTGCCGATGCGGCCCTTGGTCCCCGCGGGGATGTCGAGGTCCGCGTACAGGTGGGGGCTCGAGGAGTAGGTCTCGACGGGCTCGGGCTGACCGAACTCGAGTGCGCGGTTGATGAGCGCCCACTTGTGCAGGTCGTCCCAGTCGACGAAGGTGACGGCGATGCCGGTCTTGCCGGCGCGGCCGGTGCGACCGGCGCGGTGCAGGTAGGTCTTCTCGTCGTCGGGAATGGTGTGGTTGATGACGTGGGTCACGTCGTCCACGTCGATGCCGCGCGCGGCCACGTCGGTGGCAATGAGCACGTCCTTCTTGCCGGCCTTGAAGGCGGCCATCGAGCGCTCGCGCGCCTCCTGGCTCATGTCGCCGTGGACGGCTCCGGCGTTGAAGCCACGATCGTTCAGCTCGTCGACGAGCTTCTGCGCGGCGCGCTTGGTGCGCGTGAACACGACGGTCTTGCCGCGCCCCTCGGCCTGCAGGATGCGCGCGATGACCTCGTCCTTGTCGAGCGAGTGCGCCCGATAGACGAGGTGCTTGATGTTCGCCTGCGTCAGACCCTCGTCGGGGTCGGTGGCGCGGATGTGGATCGGGTTGCTCATGAACCGACGTGCGAGGGCGACGATCGGTCCCGGCATGGTAGCCGAGAACAGCTGGGTGTGGCGCACCGGCGCCACTTTCTGGAAGATCTTCTCGATGTCGGCGAGGAAGCCGAGGTCGAGCATCTTGTCCGCCTCGTCGAGCACCACCTCGGCAGCGCCGGACAGATCGAGCAGGCGCTGGTTGTTGAGGTCGATGAGGCGACCGGGCGTGCCCACGACGATCTGTGCGCCCGCCTTCAGCTGGTCGATCTGCCCCTCGTAGGCCTTTCCGCCGTAGATCGCCACCACGCTGGTCGAGCGGTTCTGCGTGAGCATGTCCATGTCCTCGTAGACCTGCACGGCGAGCTCGCGGGTCGGCACGACGATGAGGGCCTGCACCCCGGGAGCCGGATCGAGTCCGAGCCGCTGCACGACGGGGATGCCGAAGCCGAACGTCTTGCCCGTGCCGGTCTTGGCCTGGCCGATGATGTCTTGACCGGGAAGGCCCAGGGGGATCGTCTGCTCCTGGATGGGGAAGGCGTCGATGATGCCCTTGGAGGCGAGCGCCTCCACGATGTCGGCGTCGATTCCGAGCTCAGCGAATGTCGTCACGATACGTGCCTGTCTGGCGGTGAGAGGCCGCCGGTGAGGAGGTCCACGCCCTTCACTCATCCACAGGCGCGGGGGTCCCGATCCGTCGCCGGGACGCCACCAGCCTACCCGAGCGATCGCCGGGTCCCTCGGACGAGGGGGCATCGGCTCTAGGCTGGGGGCGTGGTGACCTGGCCCTGGAAGCGCGACCGTACCGTCGCGCGGACGCTCCGCGTGAGATCCCGCGGCGACTTCGGCGACGTCCGCCGGGTCGACTTCGAAGAGCTCGCCCCGGACATCGATACCTTCCTGGGACAGGCGGCGTACCTGCAGCTCGGCTACTTCGAGACGCTGAGCGAGCTGATCGCGCCGACGCCCGAGCTCACGCAGAAGGAGTCGATCTCGCTCGCCGCCGGCGCAGCCCTGCAGAAGCACCGCGCGATCGTCACGGTGATCCGCGACCGCGGGGACGACCCGCTCGGTCTGATGCTCCCGTTCCGTGAGCCGCTCGACGCGTTCCGCCGAGCCACCCACGGCGCCCGACATCTTGAGACGATGCTGTCGGTGCACATCACCGCGGGCATGTTGGACGACTTCTACCTCGCTCTGTCCACGAGCTATGGCTCGACGGGCCGCCGCGTCGCGGAGATCCTGCGCGCCGACGACGACCGTCAGGCCCTCGCGGAGATCCTCGCGGAGGCCATCGCCGCGGACGAGCAGTGGAAGTCGTTGCTCGCGCTGTGGGGGCGGCGCCTGGTCGGCGACACCCTCCTGATCGCGCGTGGTGCGCTACGCCCGCAGACGCTCGACGCCGCCGAGGAGCGGAAGGTCGAGCCCGTCTTCACCGATCTGCTGGGGGCGCACTCCCGCCGCATGGCGGCGATGGGTTTGGACGCCTGACGACGAGCCGCCGCAATGGACGGGCGGCCGGCCGGATCCGGCGACTGTCGTCAGTTCAGCGCGTTCACGAGATCTTGAGCCGCAGGCGTTCGCGTGCGTCATGGGTCGCGCGGACGCGGGTGAGCACGGCGAGCGCCGAGGGAACGACGACCGCGGGTACGGCCAGGGAGACGATCCACAGCCACGGGTTCAGCGTGGTCAGTCCCACCCAGGTCAGCGCCATCCACACGAGGCCGCCCAAGAACGCGCCGAGCAGGGGAGCCAGCAGCGCCCCGCGCGAGATGCGCCCGGGCATCAGATAGTGCAGAACGCCCCCGTAGGCGCCGCCGAAGATCAAGGCGAGGAGGATGTCCACGTCGGGGCCTTGTCCGTCAGGCCACGAAGCCGACGCGCCGGGACTCCTCGGTGCCGACCTCGATGAACGTGATGCCCGCCGTGGGGACGATGTAGGTGTTGCCCTTGACATCCGTGAAGGTCACGAACGACTCCTCGGACGTCAGCGCCTTCTGCACGGTGCTCGTCACGGCATCCGCCGACTGGGCCGACTCGAAGCTGAGCTCTCGAGCGGTGTTCGCGATGCCGATGCGGATCTCCACGGTGACTGCCTCACTTCTTTCGGGGACC
>CANSLE010000353.1 GCA_947647645.1 uncultured Microbacterium sp. | reverse complement strand
GGCGCTCGGTTCCGTGGACGACGAGCAGGATGCGGTTGGGCTCCTCCTCCTCCGGCGTCGAGGCGGCGTCGTACTGCAGTGTGCGGTGGGCCGGATCCGTCCAGCGCTCGATCGACATGGTCTCGCCGTGCTCGTCGTACCAGTCGATGACCGAGGCGCTCGGGACGACGTGGGCGTCTCGTGCGAAGCGGCGGGGACGGAGGGCAGGGTTGTCCCGGCGCAGCCCGACCAGTCGCTGCACGTGCGCGAGCAAGTCCTGCTGCCAGGGTGCATGCTCCCAGTTCGCCCACGTCAGCGGGGAGTCGTGGCAGTACGCGTTGTTGTTGCCGCGTTGCGAGCGACCGAACTCATCCCCAGCGGTGATCATGGGAACGCCGGCGGAGAGCAGCAGCGTCCCGAGGAGGTTGCGCATCGCCTTGCGACGCATCGCCAGGATGCGCTCGTCGGTGGTCGGGCCCTCGGCGCCGTGGTTGAAGGAGCGGTTGGTCTCGGCACCGTCGCGGTTCTGCTCTCCGTTGCCCAGGTTGTGCTTCACGTCGTAGGAGACGAGGTCTCGCAGCGTGAAGCCGTCGTGCGCCGTCACGAAGTTCACACTCGCGAGCGGCCCCCGTTCGGCGCTGAACGTGTTGGACGAGCCCGCGAGCCGGGTCGCGAAGCCGCCGATACCGACCGGCGAGATCGACGCCCGCCGGGCGTAGTCGACGTCACTGAGCCAGAAGTTGCGGACGCGATCGCGATAGCGGTCGTTCCACTCCGCCCACCCGGGACCGAAGTTCCCCGTCTGCCATCCGCCCGTGCCCACGTCCCACGGCTCGGCGATCATCTTCAGCCCCGCCAGCGACGGGTCGTCGACGATCGCCCGCAGCAGCGGGTGGGCGGGATCGAACGAGTGCGCACCGTCCCGTCCGAGCGTCACCGCAAGATCGAAGCGGAAGCCGTCGACCTGGACGTGTTCGGCCCAGTAGCGCAACGAGTCCAGGACGAGGCGGGCCGCGGCATCCGTCGACGTGTTGAGGGAGTTCCCGCATCCGGTGACGTCGATGTACGCCCCGTCGTCGTACTGACGGTAGTAACCGCGGTTGTCGATGCCCCGCAGGCTGGAGCGCGGTCCACCGAGTCCCAACTCGGACGTGTGGTTGTAGACGACGTCGAGGATGACTTCGATGCCCGCGGCGTGCAGGTCGCGCACCATCGTCTTGATCTCGCGCAGCACCGCGTCGGGTCCGCCCGCGATCGCGTCGGCCGTGGCATACGGCGCATGCGGGCTGAAGAAGTTGAGGGTGTTGTAGCCCCAGTAGTTCGTGAGGCCCTGGTTGAGCAGCCGGGGCTCGGTCTCGAAGGCGTGCACCGGGAGCAGCTCGACGGTCGTCACTCCGAGGGCCTGCAGGTGCGCGATCATCGCGGGGTGTCCGAGACCCGCGTACGTGCCGTGCAGTGCCGGGGGGATGCCGGGATGACGCTTGGTCAGCCCCCTCACGTGCGCCTCGTAGATGATCGTGCGGTCCATCGGCACCCCTGGACGCCCGACGCCGCCCCAGTCGAACGCGTCGTCGACGACAGCGGAGCGCCACTGGCCGATCCGCACCGGGACGACCCCGCGGGCGTAGGGGTCGAGGAGGAGGGTCTCCGGGTTGAAGGTCTGGCCGGGCCCCGTGGGGCCGGCGACGCGAAGGGCGTAGCGCGCGCCGATACGGAGCTCGGGTGTGGTCACCTCCCAGACGTCCCCGCCCGCGGGGGACAGCGGCACGCTCGCGGTGATCCAGTCGAGGTCCTCGCTGTCGAACACCACGAGCTCGATCGCGGTGGCGTCCTCCCCCCAGACACGCAGGGTGCCGCCCTCGGGCCCCAGCGTGACGCCGAGTCGGTCGCCGTCCGGCCCGATGAAGGAATCGGTGACGGGGGCGGGAGGAGCGGGCGGCTTCGGGCTGGCCATGCGCTCTAGAGTAGTGAGGCGGTGAGGCCGCGTCGTCACGAGTGCGGGAGCGTCATGTCGATCTACTTCGACCATGCGGCGTCGGCGCCGCTGCGCGATGGCGCGCGCGAGGCATGGATGTCCGCCTCGCGGCTCGTCGGGAACGCCTCCTCGGTCCACTCCGCCGGCCAGACCGCACGCCGCGTGCTCGAAGAGTCGCGCGAGCGGATCGCTGCCGCCCTGGACTGCGATCCCATCGAGGTGGTCCTGACCTCGGGCGGCACCGAGGCCGTCAACCTCGCCCTGAAGGGACTGTGGTGGGGGCGCTCGTCGGAGCGCGATGCGATCGTCCTGCCGGACGGCGAGCATCACGCGTCGCTCGACACGGTCGGCTGGCTGCAGACGCAGGGGGCGGCGGTGCGCGCCGTGCCGCTCGACGCCCGGGGACGCATCGACGAGGGGGCGTTCCGCTCGGCGCTGTCGGTGGGAGCCGCCGCCGCCCTGGCCACCGCGCTCGTCGCGAACAACGAGATCGGCACAGTTCAGGATGTGCCGGCCCTCACCGCGGCCGCGGCTGAGGCGGAGGTGCCGCTCCATCTCGACGCGGTGGCAGCGCTGGGCCACATTCCCGTCTCGTTCGCGCACTGGCGAGCGGATGCCGCCGGGTCCACCGGGCTGGTCGCCCTCAGCATCTCCGGGCACAAGATCGGAGCGCCGGTCGGGACGGGCGCGCTGGTCGTGTCGCGTCACGCGCGGATCGCGCCGCTCGTCCACGGCGGCGGACAGCAACGCGGACTGCGCTCCGGCACGCAGGACGTCGCCGGTGCGGCCGCCCTGGCGGTCGCGCTCGAGGAGACCGAGAGCGAGCGCGAGAGCGAACAGCGACGGCTGACGGCACT
>CANSLE010000352.1 GCA_947647645.1 uncultured Microbacterium sp. | reverse complement strand
GATCGTGCTCGCCGCCGTCGCCACGGCGGACGATGCGCTGGCCGCGCGCGCCATCGCTGACCTCGGTGCTCCGGCCGACCGCACGGAGGCTGACCTGCTCCTGGCGGCTCATCTGGCGCTCATCCATGACCCCGAGGGGTGGATCGCCGCGCCGTTGGACGTGGAGCGGTTCCGATCGTGGCTGCCGGGAGACTCCTCCTGGGCGGCCTTGATCGATGGCATCGAGTTCATGGTCGCGTTCGTGGCGGGACGCAGCGGCGTCGAGCGAAGCTGGTGGACCGGTGAGACCGACCCGGCCGTGCTGGAGGCGGACACCGCTCGCCGAGATGCCATCGAAGCCCTCGTCAACGCCATGCGAGGACGAGGAACCCGCGCTCTGGACGCGTTGCACCGACGGTGGAGGTCGCACGGGCTGGACACGGAGCCGCTGTTCGAGGTCTTCATCCTGCATGCGTTCGTCCTGGTCATCCTGGGAGCCGATGACGAGCGGCTGCGCGTGGCGCTGCGCCGACGCATCGCGGTCGCCCGCGCGGCCGATCGTCAGGACCAGCTCCATCTGCTCGCGCTCGCCGACGCCGCGCTGCACCTCGGACGCAATGACGCGCGCTCCATGTTCTCAAGCCTGCAGTTCGTGGAGACGGAGCCGCGCACCTACATCACCATCTGGCTCGATCTGCTCCGCGCCTGCGCCCACGTCCTCGAGCGCGACCTCGGCGGGGCGGCGGAACTGCTGCAGCGCGTGGACCGCGTGCCCGACTCCTGGGCCGGGGGGAGCTTCGGTGCCGTGCGGGAGATCGCCCGGACGCTCTTCGAGTTGGCGACCGATCAGCCGACGATCGCGAGTCGACGCGCGCTCGTCGCCGCCCACCGTGCGTCGGAGGTGCTCCCCGCTGCGGCCTTGACTCTCCTCCGCCTCGCGCAGACGGCCGGTGTCCCGACGGACAGACTGCTCGAGCGCGCCCTCGTTCTCGCCGAGACGGCGGACCTGCCGCAGCTCGAGCCCTACATCTGGAGCCTCCGGCGCGCCGGGGACCGCATCGGTCTGCGTTCCCTGGAGGTGCTGACCCCGAGGGAGCGCGAGATCGTGACGATGGCGATGCGCGGCATCCCCAGCGCCGAGATCGCGCGGCGGCTGCACCTGTCCGTGCGGACCGTCGAATCCCACCTGCACCACGCGCGGACGCGTCTCGGGATGAAACGCTCGCAACGTTTCGCGGACATCTCCCCCGAGGCGAGCGGTCCCGAGCCGGTACCCGTCCTCCAGGCGCACGGTCTGCTGCACCCCCGTCTCCACACGGGGTGAGGAGCACGCCGCGTCGCCGACGTCGCGGCTGCCGCTCAGGCCTGCGCTGCCGCGATCAGTGTGCGCGCCCCGGCATCCAGCGCCGTCAGCCGGTCCTGCGCATCCGCGACCGACTCGCCGCGGACGTCGAGGTAGGCCTTCAGCTTCGGCTCGGTCCCGCTCGGGCGGACGATGAGACGTGAGCCGTCCGCGAGCCACAGTCGCAGCACGTCGCTCGGGGGAAACCCGTCGACACCGGTCATCAGGTCGTCGATCCGGTCGACGGCGACGCCGCCGACCTCTTCCGGGGGCGTGGCGCGCAGTGCGCCCATGATCCGGCCGATGACGGCGAGGTCGTCGACCCGGAGCGAGACCTGTCCCGAGGCGAAGAAGCCGAACGTGTCCTGGAACTCGCGCAACAGGTCGGCGAGCCCCTGGCCGCGCTCGCGCTCCTCGGCGATCATGCCGAGGATGGCGACCGCGGCCGAGATGCCGTCCTTGTCGCGCACCGTCTCCGGGTTGACGAGGTAGCCCAGGGCCTCCTCGAAACCGAAGAGGATGCCGGGGGCGCGCGAGATCCACTTGAAGCCCGTGAGGGTCGCGTGGAAGTCGAGGCCGAAGCGCTCGGCGACCGCCTGGAGGCCGGGGGAGGACACGAGGGAGCAGGCGAGCGACCCCCGCGACCCGTGCGCCCCCTCGTGGCCGCGCTCGGCGGCGCGCAGCGCGGCACGCCACCTGAGCAGGAGGCCGATCTCGTTTCCGGTCAGGCGCCGCCAGCCGCCGTCCACGGACGGATCGGGAAGCGCCACCGCGAGTCGGTCGGCGTCGGGATCGTTGGCGATGACGAGCTCGGCGTCCACGGCACGCGCCGTCTCGAAGGACAGATCCATCGCTCCCGGCTCCTCGGGGTTGGGGAACGCGACGGTCGGAAAGCGCCCATCCGGGGCGATCTGCGCCTCCACGACGGTCGGCAGCGGGTACCCGGCGAGCTCGAGGATGGCGTGCAGCGTCTCGGAGCCGACGCCGTGCATCGCCGTGTACACCCAGTTCAGGCCCGCTGCGCCCGCTGTGGCGGGGGCGACCGCCGCCGTCGCGGCGATGTAGGCCTGCACGACGGATTCGTCGGCGGTCTCGTACGCGCCGCGCGGCAGGTCGGGCACCGCCGCGGTCGCCGCGATGCGGTCGATGTGCGCCGCGATCTCGGCGTCCGCGGGAGAGACGATCTGCGACCCCTGGTCGGCTCCGCCGAGGTACACCTTGTACCCGTTGTCGTCGGGCGGGTTGTGCGACGCGGTGACCATCACACCGGCGGCCGCGTCGAGGTGACGCACGGCGAACGCCAGCACCGGCGTCGGCAGCATACGCGGCAGGAGCACGGCACGCAGACCCGCGCCCGCGAACAGCTCGGCGGAGTCGCGTGCGAACACATCGGAGTTGCGGCGCCCGTCGTAGCCGATGACGACCAGCGGTGCATCCGCCGCGCCGGCTCTGTCGCGCAGATACGCGGCGAAGCCCGCCGCCGCCTGCGACACGAGCACCCGGT
>CANSLE010000351.1 GCA_947647645.1 uncultured Microbacterium sp. | reverse complement strand
GCGAAGAACGCGTCGTCCTTGCCGAAGACCCCACCGGGCGCCTCGACGGCGGTGACGACGTCTTAGCCGCGGATGCGCTCGGCATCCACGCCGGCGACGGCGGCGAGCTCACCGAGCAGATCCGCGGATGCCGCGTCACCCAGTCCCCACACGGGCTGCGTGTGGGCCTGCTTGTTCAGGGCGAGGTGGTCGTTCGCCTCGCGGTCGAGGTGGATCGCGAGCTGCGGCAGGCGCAGCAGGGGCCCGGTGGCGGCGAGCGCGGTCGTGCCGTCGTCGAGGACGAGGCGGCCGGCGAGGCGCAGCTCGCGGTCGAGCCACGAGTTCAGCAGCGGTCCGCCGTAGATCTCGACGCCCGCCTGCAGCCAGCCGAGGCGGCCCGTCGTGGGCTTCGGCTTGAGCCTGAAGGCCGGCGAGTCGCTGTGCGCACCGAACACGCGCACCGGCGTCGCGGCGTCCGCCCGTGTGGGCACGACCCACGCGATGACGGCGCCGTCGCGGACGACGAGGTGCTTGCCGCCGGGAACGTGCGGCCACGCCTGGTCCTCGGCGAGCGCCGTGAACCCGGCATCCTGGAGCCGGCGCGCAACCTCCGCGGCGGCGTGGAAGCTGGACGGGGAGGCGGCGACGAAGGCGGCCAGATCCTCGGCGTGGGCGCGGACGGTGGTGGGGTCGGGCATCCTCTCAGCGTAGTTCGCGGGGACGGCTCACGCGGCGCGTCGCCGGGTCGTGGCCCGGCGCAGCAGCAGCGCGACGAGCCGCCACCCGAGGAGGAAGACGGCGAGCACGATGCCGGCCACGATCACGAACGAGACCGCGACGCCCTGGCCCGACGCCACCCGCAGCAGCATGCCACCCGCGAGGGTCGTCGCCCACACCGGCAGGCCGGTGCGGGCAGGCGCGAACGGAGCCTTCCACGCCCGCGCGATGAGCCATCCCAGCACGAGGGCGGCGAGGAAGGGCCATGCCGTGATCGCGAGGCCCGTCCAGACAGCGGAGTCGTGACTGGCCCTCCCGACCGCGGCGAAGGTGATCACGAGCGCGACGTCGAGAACGGCGGCGATCAAGAGGGAGGCGGAGCGCGTCATGCCTCCATCCTCCTCCGCACCGCGGCGGGGGGCGGACGGCGCGGGAATGCGCCGACGGCTGAGCGACGTTGTCGCAGGCATGACCACTGTGGGAATCATCGGAGCAGGACACATCGGCAGCGCGCTCGCGGAGGGCCTCGTCGCCCGCGGATACGACGTCGTGATCAGCAACTCGCGCGGGCCCGAGACGCTCGCCGACCTCGTCGGGCGCCTCGGCACGCACGCCCGCGCGGCGACGCCCGCGGAGGCGGCAGAGGCGGCGGACTGGGCCGTCGTCACGGTGCCTCTGAAAGCGGTCGGCGACGTCCCGGCCGCGCCGCTCGCCGGCAAGATCGTGCTCGACACCAACAACTACTACTGGGAGCGCGACGGTCACATCGCCGCCCTCGACGAGGGGAGCACCACGACGACCGCGATGGTGCAGGAGCACCTCGCCGACGCGCGCGTCGTGAAGGCGTTCAACCACATCCCCGCCGGTGACATCCTCACCACCGGGAGCCCGGCCGGCACGCCGGGACGCCGCGCCCTGGCGATCGCCAGCGACCACGCGGATGCCGCGGCCCTCGCGACCGAGATCTACGACGCGTTCGGCTTCGACACCGTCGACATCGGCTCGGTCGCCGAGAGCTGGCGCGTCGAGCGCGACCAGCCGGCCTACGTCGTGCGGCAGGACGCCGACGAGCTGCGGGCGAATCTGGCGCGCGCGACGCGCTGATCCTCCCGCGGCGCGATCAGCGACCGACGATCTCGCCGGCGTTGTCGGCGATCCAGCTCGTGAGCGGCAGGACGCGCTCCATGAGCTGGTCGCCGCGCGCGGTGAGGGCGTACTCGACGCGGGGCGGGACCTCGGGGTAGGCGGTGCGCACGACGAGCCCGTCGGCCTCGAGGGTTCGGAGCGTCGACGCCAGCATCTTCTCGCTGATGCCGTCGACGGCGCGCCGCAGCTCGCCCCAGCGGGCGGTGCCCTCGCTGAGCGCCAGCAGCACGAGGACGCCCCACTTGCTCATGACGTGGTCGAGGACCACCCGGGTCGGACAGTTCTCCGTGAATGCCTGATCGTTCTGCGTCCGTATTTCCGCAAGACTAACCATCACGTATGTACCTTACCTGAAAGTGGGTACATGTCCTTTGGAATGTACGGGTCCTCCGTGCGGGTTCCCTCCCTCGGACCCCAACGAAAGGACCAACTCATGACCATCCTCGTCACCGGTGCCAGCGGGCACCTCGGCCACCTCGTCGTCGACGCGCTGCTGACGCGCGGCGCCACGGCATCCGACATCGTCGCCGGCGCGCGCACGGTCGCCAAGCTCGACGACCTCGCCGCCCGCGGTGTGCGCACCGCCCACGTCGACTACGACGACCCCGCGACGATCGCCGCCGCCCTGAAGGGCGTCGACACCGTGCTGCTGATCTCGGCCTCCGAGGCCGGTCGCCGCTTCGCCGGGCACAAGAACGTCATCGACGCGGCCGTCGCCGCGGGCGTGCAGAAGTTCGTGTACACGAGCGTCTCGAAGGCGACCACGTTCGACTGGGCCCTCGGCGCCGAGCACAAGGCCACCGAGGAGGCGCTCGCGGCGAGCGGCCTGCCGACGGTGATCCTCCGCAACGACTGGTACACCGAGAACTACCTCACCGACCTCCAGCGCGCGGCCGACTCCGGTGTCATCGCCGCCTCCGTCGCCGACGGTCGCGTCGCCGCGGCCGCCCGGGCCGACTACGCCGAGGCCGCCGCCGTCGTGCTGCTC
>CANSLE010000350.1 GCA_947647645.1 uncultured Microbacterium sp. | reverse complement strand
CCGGCAGCGCGTCGTCGATCGACGAGGCGCTGAAGGCCGGCGGCGAGGTCACCTACTGGACGTGGACGCCGTCCGCGAAGGCACAGGTGGCCGCGTTCCAGAAGGCGTACCCCAACGTCAAGGTCAACCTCGTCAACACCGGCGGCGCCAACGACAACAACACCAAGCTGCAGAACGCGATCTCCGCCGGATCGGGCATTCCCGACGTCGTGCAGGTCGAGTACCAGTCGCTGCCGCAGTTCCAGCTCGCCGGGTCGCTGCTGGATCTCACCGCCTACGGCTTCGGCGACCTGAAGAAGGACTACACCGCCTCGACCTGGGGCGCGGTCTCGCAGAACGGCGGCATCTGGGGGCTCCCGCAGGACTCGGGCCCCATGGCGCTGTTCTACAACAAGGAGGTCTTCGACACCTTCGGCCTCACCGTTCCCAAGACGTGGGACGAGTTCGTCGCCGCCGGCGAGAAGCTGCACGCCGCCGACCCGACGAAGTTCATCACGAACGACCAGGGCACCGACGCCGGATTCGGCACGTCGATGCTCTGGCAGGCCGGAGCCCGGCCGTTCAAGACCGACGGCGAGAAGGTCACGATCGATCTGACCGACGCCGGTGCGAAGAAGTGGACCGGCGTGTGGGACAAGCTCCTCAAGAGCGGCTCGCTCGGCAACATCCCCGGCTGGAGCGACCAGTGGTTCCAGGCGCTCGGCGACGGCACCATCGCGTCGCTGCCGATCGGCGCCTGGATGCCGGGCGTGCTCGAGGCCAACGTCCCCGGCGGCAAGGGCAAGTGGGCCGTCGCGCCCATGCCCACGTATGACGGCACCCCGGCCACGGCCGAGAACGGCGGCTCGTCCCAGGTCGTCATGAAGGGCTCGAAGAACCAGGCTCTCGCGGCCGGCTTCCTCAAGTGGCTGAACAACTCCCAGGACTCGATCGACGTGTTCCTGAAGTCGGGCGGCTTCCCGGCGACGACCAAGGACCTCGAGTCCAGCGCCTTCCTGAACAAGACCTCCGACTACTTCGGTGGTCAGAAGATCAACCAGGTGCTGGTGGACGCGACCAAGGCCGTCGGCACCGGGTGGCAGTACCTGCCGTGGCAGTCGTACGCCAACAGCATCTACGCCGACACCGTCGGCAAGGCCTACCTCAACAAGACGTCCATCGCGGACGGCCTGAAGGCCTGGCAGGACAAGAACGTGTCGTACGGCACCGACCAGGGCTTCAGCGTCAACAAGTAAGCCCATCGCACGACCCGCGGCGGTGGGGTGGTCCCGATCACCCCACCGCCGCGGCGGTGAACGACAGTGACTGAGAGGCCCGCATGGCTACCGGCTCCTTCCGTATCGGTGAGAACGACTTCCTGCTCGACGACGAGCCGTTCCGGGTGCTCAGCGGCGCCCTCCACTACTTCCGGGTGCACCCCGACCAGTGGGGGGACCGCATCCGCGCGGCCCGCCTGATGGGCCTCAACACGATCGAGACGTACGTGCCGTGGAACGAGCACGAGCCCGAGCCCGGTGTCTTCCTCGCCGACGGAGGCCTCGATCTCGCCCGTTTCCTCGACCTCGTCTCCGCCGAGGGCATGCACGCGATCGTGCGCCCCGGCCCCTACATCTGTGCCGAGTGGGATGGGGGAGGCCTGCCCGCCTGGCTGTTCCGCGGCGGAGACATCGGGGTCCGTTCCGCCGATCCCCGCTTCCTCGAGCCCGTCACCGGTTTCCTGGAACGTGTGCTCGAGATCGTGGTTCCCCGTCAGATCGATCGCGGCGGGCCCGTGATCCTGATGCAGGTCGAGAACGAGTACGGCGCATACGGCGAGTTCGCGACGGCCGAACGCGAGACGTACCTGCGCGCCCTCCGCGACACCTACCTGGCCGCGGGGGTGACGGTGCCGCTGACGAGCGTCGATCAGCCCACCGACGAGATGCTCTCGCGGGGGAGTCTTCCCGAGCTGCACCGGACGGGCTCGTTCGGCGGCAACGTCGCCGACCGGCTCCGCGTGCTGCGCGCCCACCAAACCACCGGGCCCCTCATGTGCTCCGAGTTCTGGTGCGGCTGGTTCGACTACTGGGGCTCCTTCCACCGGACCTCCTCGACCGCGGCATCCGTCGCCTCGCTCGAGGCGCTGCTGGAGGCCGGCGCCTCGGTGAACGTCTACATGTTCCACGGGGGCACCAACTTCGGCCTGACCAACGGGGCGAACGACAAGGGCGTGTTCGAGCCGACGATCACGAGCTACGACTACGACGCCCCGCTGGACGAGGCCGGGCGGCCCACCGAGAAGTTCTGGGCCTTCCGCGAGGTGATCTCGCGCTACGCGACCGTCCCGGACATCGTCGACGGCGACCTGCTCGCGCCGCTGGAGACGGCACCCGACCCCGTTCCCCTCGTGCCCGTGGGCGCCCTCGTCGACCTGTTGGCGGACGAGCCCGTGCACCGCCGCGGCCACCCGCCCACGATGGACGAGCTGGGCGTCGCGCGCGGCCTGCTGCGCTACGAGGCCCGGCTCGACGCCGGCGATGCGCCGGTGGTGCTCGCCGTCGGCGAGGTCCGTGACCGCGCCTGGGTGAGTCTGGACGGGGTTCCGATCGGCACACTGTCGCGCGATCGCCGCGAGCGCACGATCGTGCTGCCGCGCGGAGCCGGCCTGCTCGGCATCCTCGTCGAGGACCAGGGCCGGGTGAACTACGGCCCCCGCATCGGCGAGCACAAGGGCCTCATCGGCCCGGTGACGGTCGGCGGCGCCGTGGTGCCCGAGTGGGACGTCGTCGTGGTGCCGTGGGAGGATCTTCCGACCCGCGCCGCGGCGGTTGCGGCGACCGCTCCCGTGGCGGCG
>CANSLE010000349.1 GCA_947647645.1 uncultured Microbacterium sp. | reverse complement strand
ATCGGCTCGGAGACGCCGTCGTCGCTGCGATCGTCCGCGTCTCCGCCGTCGATGTGGACGAGCCAGCCGGTCTCGGTGCGGGAGAGCGCCGTGGCCGCACGCCCGACACGGATGTCGGCGTCGAGGGTGAGCAGACGTTCGGTGAGCGCCTGGACGAGGCGTGCCATGCCGCCGCGCAGGGTGGCCCTGCGGGCGCGGCGCGGTTCGGCGCCGTCCTCCGACCCTTCCGGCAGCAGCTGGTCGACCGCGCCGCCGAGGGAGCCGGCGCGCGTCAGGGCCGCGCTGAGCCCGGGCACCGCGAGGTCGACGTCGATCTCGTCGGGATCGACTCCCCACGTGCCGATCGTGAGCGGGGCCACGAGCCGGTCGCGGACGCGCGCGCCCATTCGCGTGCGCACGAGGGCGCCGAGGCGACGCTCGCGGCCGATGGTCAGCGGGGGGCGCAGGCGGTCCAGGTAGGCACGCCACACACCGGCGCTTCCGACGAGGCGGCGCACGGCCGGCGCCCAGACGTTGGCGGGGATGCCGGCACGGTTCGCGGGGAGGGGGACGAGGTGCATGCCGTCGCTTGCCGCAAGGGCGATGGCGACGCTCTCGTCGGCGGCGGGTTCGATGTCGGCGCGTAGTCCGAGCTCGTCGATGAGGTCGGCGAGGGGACGCGCGGAGAGCGAGAACACCTCGGCGGCCAGGTCGATGTCGATCCCGTCGAGCGTCGCAGTTTCGATGGCTCCACCCACACGGGTGTCAGCTTCGACGACGACCACCGGCATCCCTATGCGTGCGCACTCCCATGCAGCCGTGAGGCCGGCGATCCCCCCGCCGACGACCACCACTCGGGTGGCGCGGGCACGATCGGCGAGGTCAGGTTCGGCGCGCTCGGACACGTCCCCCATCCTCCCATCTCGTCTGCGCCGAGGCGCCGGTCCGGTCTGCGGGGCAGGCTCCCCACCTCCCGCAACGGCAGATCCGCCTCCGACGCCCGCACCGACCGCCCCTGCCGCTGCGCCTCCCGACGCACCACCCCCACCCGATCCGCCACCACATCCACCGCCGCCGCCAACAACCGCGCCTGCGCCCCCTGCGCCACCGCAACACGACGCCGCACATCGACCACACCAGACACCAACGCACCCAACGACGGCCACAGGGAGGCGGCCACGTCGACGGCGTCGATCGCATGGGCATCGGCAAGCGCGTGCATCATCACCCCTGACCCGGCTACGCCGGAGGACAGGACCCGCAACAGAAGGTGGGCACGCGCGGGGTTTCTCCACCCCAGTGGAGAACAAAGATACGAGTAGCGCAATCATGACAGCGTGATCGCGGACCTAGAGTGGAGCCGTGCGGCTCACCTATTTCGGCGGTCCGGCGTGGGATGCCGGCCCCCTCCCCGCGCGCGGACGCGGGCAGGAGGGGCTGCTCTTCCGCCTCGCGATCGACGCGGGCGCCGTCGTGTCGGTGCGGGCGCTGGCCGACGACCTCTGGCCGATGGATGCGCCCGACGACCCGCGCGCCGCGCTGCAGTCCCTCGTCTCGAGGCTGCGCCGTGCGCTCGGGGCCGCGACGATCGAGTCGGTATCGGGCGGCTACCGCCTCGCGCTGCGCCGAGACGAGATCGACCTCACGCACTTTCAGGATCTCGTGTCGGCGGCACGGGCCGCGAGCGACCCCGGCACAGCGGCCACGCTCGCACGAGACGCGATCACCCTGTGGGCAGGCGACCCGTGGGTGCCGGGGGGCTTCGACTGGGCGCTGCGCGACCTCCTCGAAGACCGCGCACACGCGGAGCGCCTCGCCGCCACGGCCGCCACCACAACTGCACCGACCGCCACCCCCGCAGCGACCCTCGACACGGCCGGCACGAACACCGTGCCGGCGGCGCTGACGCCGCTCGTCGGGCGCACCGACGAGCTGACCGCCATCGCCGTGCAGCTCGCCGCCGAGCGCCTCGTGACCGTCCTCTGACCGGGGGGTGCGGGCAAGACCACGCTCGCCCTCGAAACGGCACGGCGAACGCCCGACGCCCTCTTCGTCGAGCTCGCTCCGGCCGCAGCCGAAGAGATCTGGGCGTCTCTCGCGGCATCCGCGGGGCGCGGCATCCGCGTGACCGAGGCCCAGCCTCTGCGGGAGGGCACCGACCGCGAACGGGTGATCGATGCGCTCCGCGGTCGGGAGACGCTTCTCGTCCTCGACAACTGCGAGCACGTCAGCACGGCGGCAGCCGCCGTCGCGAGAGAGCTGCTGACAGCCCTTCCGGGCGTACGCATCCTCGCAACGAGCCGCGAGCCGCTGGGTGTTCCCGGAGAGGCGTTCGTGCCCCTCGATCCGCTCCCCCACGGCGACGCCGTCGAGCTCTTCGATCGCCGCGTGCGCGCTGCTCGTGGCACGCGACCCGAAGTCAGCGATTCCGCCCTCGTCGATCGCATCGTCCGCCGCCTCGACGGCCTGCCGCTCGCCCTCGAACTGGCCGCGGCCAAGGCACGCACCCTCACCCTGCCTGAGATCGATGCCGGGCTCGACGACCGTTTCGCGCTGCTCGCCTCCGGTCCCCGCGCCGCCGACCCGCGGCACCAGACGCTGCGGGCCCTCATCGACTGGAGTTGGGAGCCGCTGCCCGATGATGAGCGGACGGCCCTGACGGCGGTCTCCGTCTTCGCCGACGGTGTCGGCGCGAGGGATGCCGCGGCCGTCGCGGCCGCGTTCGGCACGCTGCCCGACGCCTTCGACGCGCTCGTCGACCGCTCGCTCCTGACGCGCGCCGACGGCCGCTTCCGCCTCCTCGAAACGGTGCGCGAATACGGCCTCGAGCGGCTGCGCCGACTGCGCTTTCCAAACCCGCAGCGTCTGGC
>CANSLE010000348.1 GCA_947647645.1 uncultured Microbacterium sp. | reverse complement strand
GCCGACGCCGGCACCGGAGGGGATGCCGGCGACGGCGCCCAGGGCCGCGGTGGCGAAGGCCACCAGCGGGGCGCGGCGCCGCCAGAGGAGCGCCATGCATGCGACGATGAGCGCGGCCGTGGCAACCGGACGGGTCGCCTCCCAGAGGTCGCCGACACTGCGGTCGTTCTCCCGCACGGGAGCGGAGAACGAGAGCAGCGCGGTCACCAGGGCGATGGCGGCATCCGCGCCGCGCGGATGCCGCGACCAGAACCGACGGATGATCCCCGGCGGACGCGGAAGCCGCAGTTCGGCCGACGCGGTATCGGCCGAACTGCGGCTTCGAGGTGACACGGCTCTCGGCTCAGGCGTCGCGTCCGCGCAGCGAGGCCCAGGCGCCGAGCAGCAGCGCCGTCGGCCACGCGACGAGCGTGAGGAGCCCGCGCACCACATCGTCGCCGCCGGCCGCGGTCGCCGCCTGCGCGGCGGATACCGGCAGGTACTTGCTCGCGTCGGCGATCCACTTCCAGCTCTCGCCTGCGAACGAGAACATCGACAGCACGATCGGCAGGACGAACAGCACCCCGACGGTCGCGGCGATGGCGCCGGCGCCGTTGCGGATGATGAACCCGAAGCCGAGCCCGATCAACGCGAAGGTCGCCATGGCGAACACACCGGCCAGCAGGGGGAACCAGGACTGCTTCGGCTCCGACCAGTCGATCGCGGTCTTCAGGATCGGCGCGGTCGCGAGCACAGATATGGCGTACGTGATCGCCGTGGCGACCGCCAGGAGCAGGGTGACCACGAGCGACTTCGCGAGCAGCACGGCTCCGCGGCGCGGCTCGGCCGTCAGTGTCGAACGGATCATCCCCGTCGAGTACTCGCCGGTGATGGAGATCGCACCGAGGATGCCGGCGACGAGCATGGTGAACTGCATCGGCATGACGATCACCATGACGGGGGCGAACGCGGAATCGAAGTCGCGCAACGCCGCCGCCATCATGAGGGAGATGCCCACCGACAGGACGACCGTGATCGCAAGGGACCACCACGTCGAGCGCAGCGAGAGGATCTTCACCCACTCGCTGCGGACGACCCGGACGAACGTGAGGTGATAGGGCGCAGCGGCGGTGCGCGGGGCAGCTCCGGCCGGGGACACGGGGGCGGTCGCGGTGGTCATGCGATCTCCTTGCTCTTGTACTGGACGGAGCCCTCGGTGAGCGCCATGTAGGCCTCTTCGAGCGACCCGGTGCGGGGCGTCAGCTCGTGAAGCGGGATGCCGAGGCGGGCCGCGATGTCGCCGATGGCGCCGGCGGTGGTCCCTCCCACGACGAGGCTGCCGTCGCCGGCATCCGTCACCGTGACATCGGGGGAGCCGAGAGCGGAGGCGAGGTCGGCGGCGCGCGGCGTGCGCACGAGCACCTCGCTTCGGGTCCACGCGCTGACGAGCTCCGCGAGCGGCGCATCGGCGAGGACGCGTCCGCGGCCCAGCACGATCACATGGTCGGCGGTCTGCGCCATCTCGCTCATCAGGTGGCTGGACAACAGCACGGTCCGTCCCTCGCCGGCGAGGTGACGCACGAACTGGCGGACCCAGCGCACGCCCTCCGGATCCAGCCCGTTGACGGGCTCGTCGAGGATGAGGGTCTGCGGGTCTCCCAAGAGCGCCGCCGCGATGCCGAGACGCTGGCCCATACCGAGGGAGAACTTGCCGGCACGCTTGTTCGCGACCGCCTCGAGTCCGGTCAGGGCGATGACCTCGTCGACGCGCGAGTTCGGGATGCCGTGGGTCGCCGCCATCGCACGAAGGTGTCCACGAGCCGAACGACCGGTGTGCACGGCTTTCGCGTCGAGCAGCACGCCGACCTCCGTCAGGGGGGTGCGGCTCTGTGCGTAGCGGTGCCCGCCCACGGTCACCCCTCCCGAGCTGGGCGCATCGAGCCCGACGATCATGCGCATCGTCGTCGACTTTCCTGCACCGTTCGGTCCGAGGAAGCCCGTGACCTGCCCGGGCTGTACGGCGAACGAGACATCATCGACGGCGGTGGTGCTTCCGTATCTCTTGGTGAGGTTCTCAGCGACGATCATGCTTCGACGCTACGCGTCCGAAGGTCGCGCCCGCATCCTGCGAGAGGATGATATCTCGCCGGCCGGAAGTCGTTCCCGGGGACGATCCCGCACCCGCCCGGGCGCGAGCATCATCGACTCAAGGTCGAAAGGGGTGTCCCATGGTGGACATCGGATTCGGCGCCCTCGGCGTCGCGGTATTCGCAGTCCTGCTCGCGTGGGTGCTCGGCGGCCTCATCCCCGCGCATCGGGTCGCGCGCTGCCGTGCACGCACGACCCGACCGCGTCCCTGATGTCAACTGTCGGCGTCGCGCTCCTGCACGGCGAGGGCGCGCTCGACGCCCGCGAGGTTCTCGTTCACCAGGCGACGCAGAGCCGCGGGGGCGTCGGAGTTCGTCGCGAGCCAGCGTCGGGTGGCCTCCCGCAGGGCGACCGAGGCCAGCGGGGCGGGATACAGGCCCGTGATGAGGTAGTTCGCGATCTGGTAGGTGCGCGATTCCCAGACCGGCAACAGCATCTCGAAGTACGGGTCGACGAACGAGGTGAGCACCGCCGTGCCCGCCGGGTGGATGAAGCCGGCCGCAGCCGATCGGACGACGGTGTTCGGCAGGTCGGCGCTGTCGACGAGTGAGGCCCACGCGATGCGCTTCGCCTCGACCGTGGGGAGCGCGGCCTTCGCCTGGGCGGCGAACTCGCCGCCCTTCGCGGTGTTGTCCGCCACGAGCGCCGCGTCGATCTCCTCCGCCGTCACGAGCCCGCCCGCCGCCAGCGAGACGAGCAGCGCCCACGAGAGGTCGGCGTCGATCTCC
>CANSLE010000347.1 GCA_947647645.1 uncultured Microbacterium sp. | reverse complement strand
CGCACCCGGCGATGCTCGTCGCCGCCTATCCGACGCCCGGCCGCACGGTCGAAGGCCTCGTCGAGGAGGTCGTCACACAAGCGCAGGCCGGCTGGCCCCAGGTGAAGATCTCCCGCTCACCCGACCGTGCCCTGATGCGCGATCTGCTCGCCGAGCTCGATCGGGAGCTGCCTGCGGACTGCGGCCTCGTCGTCGATGTGGGCTTCGGGTGGCGCGACGCAGACCAGGCCCTCGACGAGATCGGCGACTGGGGGAGTCCACGGCTCGCCTGGCTGGAGGACCCCCTCCTCCCGGAGGACATCGCCGGCTGCGCGCGCATCCGCCGGGCGACGGGGCTGACGGTCGCGGTCGGCGACGAGGTCACCGACCCGGCCGTCCTGCAGGCGCTCGCCGAGGGCGGAGGCATCGACGTGGCACGACTCGATGTCGTCGCGCTCGGCGGGATCACCCCGGCGCGGGCATTCCTCGTCTGGGCGGCGGAGCGCGGCCTCCCCGTGTCGTGCCACATCGCACCCGAGATCAGCGTCCACCTGCCGGGCGTGCAGGTGGAGACGTTCGCCCGCGGCCCGCGGCCGAACCCGTACGACCCGTCCCCGGCGCTCGTGACCGGCGGACCGACGTTCTCGGGCGGGCACGCGACGCCACCGGAGGGACCGGGGCTGGGCTTCGGCTTCGCGCCGGATACGTTCGACCTCGGGAGGTCCGCATGAACAGCAGTGCCGCACAGCAGCGCAGCATCGTCGTCACCGGCAGCGGCAAGGGGATCGGCCGCGGGATCGCCGAACGACTCACGATCGATGGCTGGCTCGTCGTCGGGGTCGAGCGCTCCGCGTCGGACACGGTGGACGCGGGGATCTGCGCCGCCGTCGTCCACGGCGACTCGGCCGAGCGCGACGTGCACACCCGGGCGGCCGCGCGGGCGATCGAGCTGGCACCACTCGCCGGCTGGGTCAACAACGCCGGCATCACCGTGCGCACCCCGCTGCACGCCCTCGACGAGCGGGAGGTGCGCCGCGTCGTCGAGACGAACGGACTCGGCTACCTGTGGGGCTGCTCCGCCGCGGTGACGGCGTTTACCGAACAGGCGTCGGGCGGAGCCATCGTGAACGTGGGTTCGATCCACGGCCGGGCGAGCTTCGTCGACCACGCGGCGTACGAGTTCACCAAGGGCGGGATCGACGCGCTCACCCGCAGCGTCGCCGTGAGCTACGGCCCGTTCGGCATCCGCGCGAACACCGTCGCACCGGGCGGGGTGCGCACGCCGCACCTGGACGCGCAGATCGCGAACGCCGCCGATCCGGATGCCGAGGAGCGCGGGCTGGCCGCGGGGCCGCCCCTGCGCCGGATCGCGACCGTGACCGAGGTCGCCTCGCTCACCGCCTATCTGCTCGGCGACGGGGCGTCTTACATCAGCGGCCAGTCGATCGCCGTGGACGGCGGGTGGACCGCCTCCTTCGGCCGGCCGGAGGCGGACACGGCGCTCGCGGAGCGGTACGGATTCGGGCGGTGACGCGCGCCGGCGCTCAGGCCTTGACCAACGATGCGCGGTGGATCAGGCCATCACGCACGTCGAACGTCGCGATCGTCTCTGTGGCGACCCCGTCGCGCACCACATACTCCTGCGCGATCACCCAGCGTGCACCGAACAGCGCGTGCGCGGCGACGCTGCAGCTGAGGCCCGGATCGGCGAGGCGTCCGGCGTAGAAGGCGCGGATCGCGTCGCGGCCGGCCAGCGGTTCCTCACCCACGCCGCTCACCACGGCATCCTCGGCATAGCTGGCGACGAAGGCGTCGAGGTCGTGCGCGTTGAAGGCGTCCACCTGGGCGGTGACGACGCGGAGCGCGTCCAGTGCGGTCATGGCAGTCCTTCGGGTACGAGTCGGATGCGGGAGAGTGAAGAGCGAGGGGAGATGACGGTGCTGAGCGGTCAGTCGATGCGTACGCCGCCGTTGACGTCGTAGGTCGCGCCCGTGACGAACCCGGCACGCTCGGAGGCGAGCGACGCGATCGTCCAGGCGACATCGGCCGGGGTGCCGAACCTCCCGAGGGGGATCGACGACTCCAGGGCGTCGCGGCCCTCCGCCGTCAGCTGGTCGGTGATCGCGCTGGTCACCGGTCCCGGACTGACCGCGTTCACCCGGATGCCGTCGCCTGCCAGATGCCGGGCGAAGCTGCGGGTGAGGGCGAGCAGCGCACCCTTGCTGGCCGCGTAGTGCATGCCCGTCTGCAGGGCGCCGACCTGGCCTGCGATCGAGGAGAGGTTGACGACGCTACGGTCGCCCTCGGCGGCGCGCAGCAGCGGGAGCGCGGCCCGCGTGAGCAGGAAGGTGCCGCGCACGTTGGTCTCCATCACCGAGTCCCATTCGTCGAGCTCGATGTCGTCGTAGTGGCGGTACGGGCAGACACCGCCGTTGTTGATCAGCACGTGCAGCTCGCCCCACGCCTCGGCGACCTCGGCGACGAGCGCCGTGACGGAGTCGGGGGAGCGGAGGTCGAGCCGGCTGACGCGCACCTCTGCCGCCCCCGCGGCACGGCATTCGGCGGCGACGCGCTTGACGGCGGCCCCTCCGGAGGTGAAGGTCAGCCAGACGGCGTGACCGGAGGAGGCGAGCTCCACCGCGGTGGCGGATCCGATCCCGGAGCTGGCGCCGGTGATGAGGCTGCGGCGGAGTGTCATGGGAAAACGCTATAGCAAACCAGCGGTCGATGGCGAGCGGACTGGCCGGAGAACGCTAGATGCTATAGCGTTTTGGACTATGACTTCCGACCTCGTTGTGATCACCGACTGTGATCTGCCCGGCACCGCCGCCGACGACGCACTGACCACGGCCGGCCTACGCGTGCGCCGCGCCGCCTCG
>CANSLE010000346.1 GCA_947647645.1 uncultured Microbacterium sp. | reverse complement strand
CGCGCTGTTCCTCGACTGAGCGCCCGCCACCCAGGCGCAGAACGGCGGATGCCGCGGCCCGTGCGGGTCGCGGCATCCGCCGTTCGTGCGTGAGTCGTCAGAGCGAGCCGGTCTCGCCGAGCCCGATGTTGGTCTCGTAGTCGACGTCCTTCGTCTCGCGTGACAGCAGCAGTGCGATGAGGGTGAGCACCGCCGACCCCGACAGGTACAGTCCGACGAGCCACGGCTCGCCGCCGGCGGCCGCCCACAGGCCCAGCGCGATGGCGGGGGCGACGGCCGCACCCAGGATCGACGAGACGTTGTAGGCGATGGCGGACCCGGTGTAGCGCACGTTGGTCGGGAAGAGCTCCGGCAGCACGGCACCCATGGGGCCGAAGGTCGCACCCATCAGCATGAAGCCGAACACGAGGAACGCCTGCACGAGCGCCCCGGTGAACTTCGGGTCGACGTGGGGGAGGAGGAACACGTTGAACGAGAGCCCGAGGACGCCGATCAGCACCGTCACCCAGATGAGCAGCTTCCGTCGGCCGACGGCGTCCGCGATCGGACCCGACAGCAGCGTGAAGACGCCGAAGAAGACGACGCCGATGATCTGCATGATCACGAAGTCGGTGTAGCCGAAGCCGAGCCCGGCCACGGGGGCGTCGGCGGCCTTGGTGCCGTAGGCGAGGGTGAAGCTCGTCATCAGGTAGAACAGCACGTACGTCGCCAGCATGATGAACGTGCCGAGGATGAGGTTCTTCCAGTGTCCGCGGATGACGTCGCCGAGCGGGAAGCGACGAAGCGCCCCCTTCTTCTCGGCCGCGGTGAACGTCGTCGACTCGACGAGCTTCAGGCGCACCCACAGGCCGATGATCACCATCACCGCGGAGAACAGGAACGGCACGCGCCAGCCCCAGGCGAGGAACGCCTCCGAGCGCTGCATCGGCCCGTCGGGGTGGGGGAGGGCGAAGTTGATCACGAGGAAGAGCGTGTTCGCGATGATGAAGCCGACGGGGGCGCCCAGCTGCGGGAACGTGCCGTACCAGGCACGCTTGCCCTGGGGGGCGTTCTCGGTGGCGACGAGGGCCGCGCCCGACCACTCGCCGCCGAGCGCGAAGCCCTGGAAGAGGCGAAGGACGAGCAGGAGGAGCGCCGCCCACCAGCCGATGCCGGCGTAGGTGGGCAGGCATCCGATGAGGAACGTCGCGATGCCCATCGTGAGCAGAGAGGCGACGAGCGTGGCCTTGCGGCCGAAGCGGTCGCCGAAGTGGCCGAAGACGACGGCGCCGATGGGGCGGGCGATCATCGCCGCGCCGAAGACGGCGAACGACGACAGCAGCGCCGTCGTCTCGTTGCCCGTCGGGAAGAAGAGGACGGGGAAGACGAGGACGGCGGCGGTGGCGTAGACGTAGAAGTCGTAGAACTCGATCGTCGTGCCGACGAGGCTCGCGGTGATGACGCGGGCGCGGGAGTTGGCGGGAGTCGCTGGCGCCGTGGTGACTGTGGACATGCGGAGAGGCTACCTATCGAGGGGGGATCGTAGGTCCTCGTGGGACGCTCCGGTGCGGGGCGTCCGGGGCAAGGGTGTGTGCAGCGGGCGCCGCGACAGTGGGATCACCGGGGCGCCGGCAGGTTCCCGGCGCACGGTCATCGAGTCTACGCCGCGTGGCGTGACGAACGCGTGCGCCGGGCCCGGCCGAGGGGTCAGCGCCAGAGGACGGCGAGCGCGGCGTTGAGGAACGTGAGGATGCCGACGAGCCAGAACAGCGCCGGCGGCACCGCGCCGGCCTTGCGCTGGCGGCCGGTGCCGATGCCCAGCAGTGCGCCGATCGCGAGGAGGACGACGAGCTTCACCCCGAGCTTTGTGTAGTTCAGCGGGTGGTCGATGCCCCACGGCGCGGCCAGTGCGAGGCCGGCGACGGCGGCGACGACCATGCCCCAGGTCATGAGCCGGGTGAAGCGGCGCTGGCCGACCGCCTCGACGACCCAGGCGCCGAAGAGGATGGCGAATCCGGTGAGGTGGATGAGGACGACGGCGTGACGCAGAATCTCCATGCCCTCAGTGTAGCTGAAGGTTTCACCGTCCCATGTTGCTGGGCGGGGTTGCGTGGGGAGGGAGGGCGTGGATATGGTTCTCGCGAGAACCGAAACGCTTCGGTAGTTTCGGTTTGCTATGCCGTTCATCCGCACCACCCGAACTCGACCGGCGGCGACCCCGTCACGAAGGAGTGAGCATGTCCGCGCTGTCATCCGAGCGACACCTGCGACGCCGCGGGCGGAGGGCGGTGGCGTCGATCATCGCCGCCGCAGCCGTGACCGCCTCGACACTCGTCGCCGCGGCCGCGCCGGCCGTCGCCGACACCCGTCCGGTCGACTACGCCGTCGATCTGTCGCCGTCCGGCATCCCGGCCGCTCCGTGGACGGTCACCGGCGATGTCGTCGTGACGTCCCTCGTCTCCCTCGCCCCGGGCGGCGCCGTCTGGCTGGGCATCCCGTCGACGGCGGATCCCGCGACGCCTCAGCCCGGCGACCTCATCCGCGGGTCGGTCGACGTCGTGCTGCACGACGATGTCGACGCCGACGCCACGGTGCTCATCCGCGCCACCGACGACCGCGGCATCCTCGCCGAGCACACCGACCTCACCGCCTTCGAGCGAGGTGTCCCGACGACGGTCGAGACCGCCCCCGTGCCCGGCGGTGCCGAGATGCATGCCGGCGCGTCGACCGTCTACGTCGAGCTCCACAACGACACGGCGGGAACGATCGACTTCTCGAACGTGCGGCTGTGGGGCGAGCGGAACGGGGAGCGCATCGACTACGTGCTCCCGAACGCGACCTTCGCCGACGGGCTCGACGGCGATACCTGGGGCCACATCCGCGCCGA
>CANSLE010000345.1 GCA_947647645.1 uncultured Microbacterium sp. | reverse complement strand
GTGACCGTCCTCGCCCTCGCGGGCGCCGGCTGCGCCGCATCCCCGGCGCTCAGCGACACCGACGATCGCGTGCAGGTCGTGACGACCACGCCGCTGCTGGCGGACCTGGTCGCGCACGTCGGCGGGGAGCGCGTGCGGGTGGCATCCATCGTCCGAGACGGCGCCGACCCGCATGACTACGCGCCGACCCTCCGCGACGCGCGCAACGTGGTCTACGCGGATGCCGCGTTCAGCAACTACGCCCTCCTGGAGGAGCACGGCATCATCAAGACGCTCGACGCGAACCTCCGCGCCGGGGCGCCGAACGTCTCGCTCGCCGAGGAGTCGGTGAAGTACGCCGCCGATCTCATCCCGCTCGTCGAGGATGCCGGCCTCGACACGGTCTGGCTCGGCGCGCGCGTCCACGGCGACGGGCGGCAGTGGGGCGCGACGCGCTCCTCTCAGGTCGTGCTCGAGGCGACGGGACTCACCGGTCCGGGGAAGATGTTCGCCTACCTCACGGGCACCTTCGGCGACACCGACGTGATGTTCGACTCCAGCGATGGGTTCGGGGGCACGCGCCCCGACGCGATCGCGCTGCCCGTGGACGCGCACACGCACCTGTCCTGGGCGTTCACCGAGCCGGGGATCTACACGCTCGACCTGCGTGCCCGGCTGCGGCTGACGGACGCCGCTGCCGGGATCGACCTGGCCTCCGCGACCTACACGTTCGCCGTCGGCGTCGACCCCTCGCGCGCCGGCATCCGCGACGCCGTCGTGCTCGACGAGGGCCACGCCGATGTGACCGCCGACCTCGACGCGCGCCGCCTGCGCATCCGCTACGACGCCGGAGGCGGCGGCGAGCGTACGCAGGAGGACCTCGATCCCGCACGCGTGGTGATCGAGGTGCCGGCGAAGGCGCAGGAGGAGATCCCGGCCGGGGCGGGCTTCGCGTTCCTCGGCCGTCCCGGCGAGCGCGTCTACCAGCTCGCGCAGGCCGTGCTGGGCCGCCACGTCCACGGCGAGATCGACCCGCACCTGTGGCAGAACGTGCGCAACGTCATGGCGTACGTGCAGCTCATCCGCGACACCCTCGTGCAGGTGGATCCGGCGGGGGCGGCCGAGTACCGGCGCCACACCGACCGCTACCTCGCCGCGCTCGATGACGCCGACCGGTTCGTGCGCGACACGATCGACACGATCCCTCCCGAGCGCCGCTGGCTCGTCACGACCCACGACGCGTTCGGCTACCTGGCCCAGGCCTACGGGATGCGCATCGCCGGGTTCGTCACACCCAACCCGGCCACCGAGCCGTCGCTCGCCGATCGCCGCCGCCTAGCCGAGACCATCCGTTCGCTCGACGTGCCCGCCGTGTTCGTCGAGCCGAACCTGGCCGCGCGGTCGACGACCCTCGCCGACGTCGCGCGGGCGGAGGGCGTCGCGGTCTGCCCGATCTACGGCGACGCCTTCGACGCGCACGTGCGCACCTACATCGACCTCATCCGCACCAACGCCCGTTCCCTCGCCGACTGCCTCGGCGGCACCGCACCCCGAGAGGACCCCCGCCCATGAGAGCACGCTCCGTCCCGTCTCCCGCCCGTCTCGTCCAATGCGCCCGGCGCGTCCTGGCCGGTGTCCTGCTGGCCGGTGCCCTGCTCGTGCCCGCCGCGACCGCGGCGACCGCGGCGACCGCGGCGACCGACGACCCGAATCTGGACCAGACGATCGCCGCCGACGAGGCCGTCGTGCACGGCGAGCGGATCCTGGATGCCGGGCACGTCGACATGGGGCCGCGCTTCGTGGACGGGGCGTGGACCTTTCTCATCCACGACGACGTCGCCACGCTCGACCCGACCCTGACGAGCGTCTGGCGCTACCCGGAGGAGACCGTCCTCCAGGTCTCCGACGCCGCCCGGCTGACCGCCCCCGACGACGCGGCGTACGCGTTCCTCGGCGCCGATCCCGGCTCGACGGTGTGGGTCGTGCCGCAGACGCAGAACCCCGAGGTCGTCTGGGTGGGCTGGAACACGCAGGATCCGGAGGTGATGGCCCGCATCGACCGCGGCATCACCCTGACGCTGCGCGGCGTCGAAGGCCCCGGCTCGATGTCGGTCTACCTGCAGTCGGGGTCGTTCGGCGCGCCCCAGGTGCTGTGGGACTCGCGCACCCCGGAACCGCAGTCGGTGTGGGTCGACGTCAACACCCACACCCACGCGAACTGGGTCTTCACCCACCCGGGCGTCTACCTCGTCGAGCTGACGGCCGAGGCGCAGCTGCGTGACGGGTCGACCGCCTCCGATACCCGCCGCATCCGCTTCGCCGTCGGATCGCAGACCCCGGCGGATGCCGCGCTCACGGCGGTCTGGACCGGGGCGGAGCCGTCGGCGACCGCGGCAGCGACCGCCGCGGCATCCGGCGATGATCCGCTCGTGCCGGTCCTCGTCGGCGCGATCGTCGTCGTCGCGGCCGGAATCGTCGTCGGTACGACCGCGGTGATCGTCCGCGCCCGGCGCGTACGTCGCGCGGCGCTGGCGACGGATGCCGCGTCCACCGGGACCGCGCCGGGAGCGGGCTCGTGACGACTCCCGCCCTCGAGCTCGATGACGTGGCCGTCGACCTGTCCGGCCGCCGCGAGCTCGACGGCGTCGACCTTGCGGTGACCGCCGGCGAGCTGGTGGCCCTGATCGGACCCAACGGCGCGGGGAAGACGACGCTGCTGCGGACCACCCTGGGGCTGCTGCCGACGCGGCGGGGAAGCGTGCGCGTCGCGGGCCGGCGCGTGCGTCCCGGACGCTCGCCGTTGGGTTAAGTCGCGGAGCGGCACGATGTCGCGTTTGACTTCCCGTTCGCGTTCGCCGAGGCCGTCATGTCCGGTCTCGTCCTCCGTAT
>CANSLE010000344.1 GCA_947647645.1 uncultured Microbacterium sp. | reverse complement strand
ACCGGCAGCGGTACCCAGAGGCTCAGCCCGTCGCCGACGGTCACCGGCACGCCGTGGGCGGTCAAGGCCGCGGCGGCGGCGGCGTTGCGCGCCGCGTAGTGAGCGGATGCCGCGGCCACGGCGGCGACGGCATCCACATCGGTGAGCTGTTCCAGCGCGAGACGCTGCAGCAGATGACTGACCCACGTGGCGCCCGGGTTGAGGCGCTCCGCGAGCCGATCGGCCGTGTCCGGGTCGGAGGCGACGACGGCGAGGCACATGTCGGGCCCCAGGAACTTCGAGACGGAGCGGATGAGCGCCCAGCGGTGGTGGCCGGGACCGATCACCGAGTGGAATGGGCGCGACGACAGCAGCGAGAAGTGGTCGTCCTCGATCACAAGCACATACGGGTGATCGGCGAGCAGTGCGCGGAGAGCGCGGGCGCGTTCGGCCGTCAGGCTGGCGCCGGTCGGGTTCTGGGCCCGGGGCGTGAGCAGGACCGCGCGCGCCCCGGCATCCAGAGCGGCGCGGAGGCCGTCGACGGTCATTCCCTCGGCATCGACCGGAACCGCCACGGGCCGGTACCCGCCGAGGCGGACGGTGTTCAGGCTGGCGAGGAAGCAGGGGTCTTCGAGGGCGACGGCGTCGTCGCGGGTGAGGGTCTGGGCGAGGAGGCGCTCGATCGCATCGGAGGCACCGCCGGTGATCGTCAGGCGGAGCGCGCGGTCGTCGCCGACGGCGTCGCGCATCCACGCGTCGGCCCAGGCGGCGAGATCGCGATCGATGACGGGCTCGCCGTACAGCACCGGACGGCCGACGATGCGCCCGAGCGCCGGGCGGAGGTCCGGGATCAGCGCGGGGTCCGGATTGCCCGCAGCGAGGTCGCGGAGCACGGTGCCCCGCGCGAAGCCCTCCTGTGCGACCGGGGTGCGCTCCGCGACGCGTGTGCCGGCACGGCCTCGCGCCTCGAGCAGGCCGGCCTGGGTGAGGAGACGGTACGCGGCCACGACCGTGTTGCGGTTGACGCCGAGCTCGTCGGCGAGCGCTCGTACCGGCGGCAACGGCGCACCGGGGGAGACGAGGCCGCGCTCCACGTGCTGACGGACGCTGTCGGCGATCTCGGTCGCGGTGGCGCCGACGATGCGGACCTCGGGGGTCGATCCGCTCGGGCTGGTCACACCGTGAAGTCTATGTGACAGATCATGCTACGTTTTGGCCTAGGCCAATACCCGGCACCCGAACCCTCCCGAAGGAGCCCGCCGTGTCCACTCCCGTCACCGGATCGTCCCGCGTCAAGCGCGGACTCGCCGAGATGCTCAAGGGCGGCGTCATCATGGACGTCGTCACACCCGATCAGGCGAAGATCGCCGAGGACGCCGGCGCCGTCGCGGTCATGGCGCTGGAGCGCGTCCCCGCGGACATCCGCGCCCAGGGCGGAGTCTCGCGGATGAGCGACCCCGACATGATCGACGGCATCATCGAGGCGGTGTCGATCCCCGTCATGGCGAAGGCGCGCATCGGCCACTTCGTCGAGGCGCAGGTTCTTCAGGAGCTCGACGTCGACTACATCGACGAGTCCGAGGTGCTCTCGCCCGCCGACTACGTGAACCACATCGACAAGTGGGACTTCACGGTCCCGTTCGTCTGCGGTGCCACCACCCTCGGCGAGGCGCTCCGCCGCATCACCGAAGGTGCGGCCATGATCCGCTCCAAGGGCGAGGCCGGCACCGGCGACGTCTCCGAGGCGATGAGGCACATCCGTAAGATCCGCGGTGAGATCGCCGCGCTCGGCGCCCTGTCCCGCGATGAGCTGTACGTCGCCGCGAAGGAGCTGCAGGCCCCGTACGAGCTGGTCGCCGAGATCGCGGAGACCGGGACGCTTCCGGTGGTCCTGTTCGTCGCCGGCGGCGTCGCCACGCCCGCGGATGCCGCGATGATGATGCAGCTGGGCGCCGACGGCGTGTTCGTCGGCTCGGGCATCTTCAAGAGCGGCGACCCGGCCGCCCGGGCCGCCGCGATCGTGAAGGCCACGACCTTCTTCGATGACCCGGCTGTCATCGCCGACGTCTCACGGGGCCTCGGCGAGGCGATGGTCGGCATCAACGTCTCCGATCTCCCGGCGCCGCACCGCCTCGCCGAACGCGGATGGTGACGACAAGCACCGTGCGGGCGGGGGCGCCGCGAGTCGGCGTCCTCGCCCTCCAGGGGGACGTCCGCGAGCACGTCCGGAGCCTCGAGGCGCTGGGCGCGGAGGTCGTCGCCGTCCGCCGCCCCGCCGAGCTGGCCGCCGTCTCGGGCCTCGTCATCCCGGGCGGCGAGTCCAGTGTGATCGACAAGCTGGCCCGCACGTTCGGACTGCAGCAGCCGATCCGCGCCGCGATCGCGGACGGGATGCCGGTGTACGGCACGTGCGCGGGGCTCATCCTGCTGGCGGACCGCATCACCGACGGCATCCGCGGACAGGAGACCTTCGGCGGGCTCGACGTCACCGTGCAGCGGAACGCGTTCGGTTCGCAGGCCGACTCGTTCGAGACGGAGCTCGCGGTCGCGGGATTCGATGAGCCGGTGTCCGCCACCTTCATCCGCGCTCCGCGGGTAGTGGACGCCGGACCGGACGTCGAGGTGCTGGCCTCCCTGCCGGACGGGGCGATCGTCGCCGTCCGGCAGGGGGCGCTGCTCGGCACCGCCTTCCATCCCGAGATGTCGGGGGAGACGCGTTTCCATGCACTGTTCCTCGACCTCGCCGCCGCGCACGCGAGCTGAGAGGGTGCCGCGCCGCGCATATGCGGATGCGTAGGATCGGGCCATGACACGACGCGCGTCGCGGATGATCGGCAGCGCCGTCGCCGGGGTGATCTCGCTCGTCCTCCTCGTGGGATGCGCAGCCCACGAAAATGCGG
>CANSLE010000343.1 GCA_947647645.1 uncultured Microbacterium sp. | reverse complement strand
GACGTCCGCGCTGATCTCCGCGACCGCGTCCGCCACGTCGAAGGCGCCGATGCGGGCGCGGCGCAGCGCGGTCAGATGGCCGCCGACCCCGAGCGCAGCGCCGAGATCCCGAGCGAGGGCGCGGATGTAGGTGCCGCTGGAGCAGTCCACGACGACGTCGAGATCGATCGTGCCGTCGGCGCCGTCGCGCCGCGCCAGGACCTGGAACCGGTCGACCGTGACGCGGCGCGCCTTGAGCTCGACCGCCTGGCCCGACCGCGCGAGGTCGTAGGCCCGTTTGCCGCCGATCTTGATGGCCGAGACGGTGCTCGGCACCTGGTCGATGACGCCGGTGAGCGCCGCGATCCCGGCCGCGATCCGTCCGTCGGTGACGGCGGCGAGAGCAGCGGCATCCGCGCGGGCCGTCTCCGCACCATCCGCATCGTCCGTGTCTGTCGAGACGCCGAGGCGGATCGTCGCCGCATAGGTCTTGCCGAGGCCGACGATGAAGGTCAGCAGCCGCGTCGCGGGCCCGACGCCGAGGATGAGCAGGCCGGTCGCCATCGGGTCCAGCGTGCCGGCGTGGCCGATCTTGCGGGTGTCCAGCGCACGCCGGGCGCGGGCCACGACGTCGTGGCTCGTGATCCCCTGCGGCTTGTCGACGAGCAGGATGCCGTTCGGGACGGACGGTGACGCGGGCATTGCTCCAGCCTAGGCCGGGCCGGCTCCCGAGCCCGTCCGTTCCGCAGTCAGTCTGCGCGTCGAACGCGCGGCCGCGAGGGCCCGGAAACTCGCGCAGCGACGGATGCCGAACCGACGCGGGGACTGAGCGCGCAACGGGCACACGGCCGTAGGCTGGTCGGATGCCCGACCTCGCGCCGCCGCTCATCGCGTGGTACCGCGAGAACGCCCGCGACCTGCCGTGGCGGGCGCCGGGGTTCAGTGCCTGGGGCGTGCTCGTGAGCGAGTTCATGCTGCAGCAGACCCCGGTGAACCGCGTGATCCCGCTCCTGAAGGCCTGGCTGACCCGCTGGCCGACCCCCACCGCGCTGGCCGCCGACCCACCCGCCGCCGCCGTCGCGCAGTGGGCGAATCTCGGGTATCCACGCCGCGCGCTGTGGCTGCACCGCGCCGCGGTCGAGATCCGCGACCGCCACGACGGGGTGGTCCCCCGCGATGTCGACGCGCTCCTCGCCCTGACCGGCATCGGCGACTACACGGCGCGGGCCGTGGCCGCGTTCGCGTATGGCGACCGGCATCCCGTCGTCGACACGAACACGCGGCGGGTGATCGCACGGGCGGTCGAGGGCCGGTCGCAGCCCGGGCCGCCCGGACGGGGGGATCTCGCCGCCATGGAGCGGCTGCTCCCGGAGCACGCGATGGATGCCGCGGTGATGAACGCCGCGATGATGGAGCTCGGCGCCGTCGTCTGCACCGCCCGCGCGGCGCGCTGCGAGTTCTGCCCGGTGGCCGCGCTGTGCGCGTGGCTGGCTGCCGGATATCCCGACACCGGCGATGCACGCCGGAAGCAGGCGTCGTACGAGGGCAGCGATCGCCAGGCGCGCGGCGCGGTGTTGCGGACGCTCCGGGCGGCCGAGTCCCACGAGGTCGGCGAGGCGGCGGTCATCGCCGACTGGCCGGACCCGGCGCAGCGCGGACGGGCCATCGACTCGCTGCTGGTCGACGGACTCATCGAGTCCGACGGGACGCTGCTGCGCCTGCCCCGCTGACGACGTCGCGCGCGGCGTGTACGCGCATTGTCATGGCGAGAGACCGCTGCATCCCCCGACGCGGCGACGTACGATCCGCCTCATGAAGGCGCTGATCGTGTACGAGTCACAGTTCGGCAACACCGAGAAGGTCGCCCGGGCCATCGCCGAGGGCGTCGCGACGAGCGGCCAGGTCGAGGTCGTCGCGGTCGACGCCGCGCCGACCGCCCTGCCGGACGATGTGGATCTGCTCCTCGTGGGCGGTCCGACCCACGTGTTCTCGATGTCGCGCGTGCAGACGCGGGCCGATGCCGCGAAGGACGCGCCGACGCCGACCCAGCGCGGCATCCGGGAATGGCTCGCGGAGGCCGCATCCGCTTCGCGGGGTCTTCGCGTCGCCACCTTCGGCACGAAGCAGGGTCACGGCCGGCTCAGCGGGTCGGCGGCGACGGCGGCGGCGAAAGCCGCACGGGCGCACGGAATGTCCGTGGATGCCGCGAGGGACTTCTTCGTGACGGGACGCAGCGGCCCCCTGGAGGAGGGCGAGCTCGAACGTGCCGCCGCGTGGGGACGCACGCTCGGCCGGTGAGGCCTATGCCTCGTCGTCGTCCTCGCGCGGCTTGACGTAGGGATCGGCGTCACCGGCGTGGACGGCGCCGGCAGCGAGACCGGCGACGGCCGCGTCGCGCTCCCGCGCCGTGCGCAGCAGCTCCGCGATGTGACCGGCGTTCTCGGGCAGCGCATCGGGGATGAACTCCAGCGACGGCGTGAGCCGCACGCCGAGCTGCTTGCCGACCTCGCTGCGGAGCATCCCGGTCGCCGCCTTCAGGGCAGCCGCCGAGTCCTCGCGGGCCGTGTCGTCGCCGTACACCGTGTAGAACACCGAGGCGTGCTGCAGGTCACCGGTGACACGCACGTCCGTGATCGTCACGAAGCCGAGGCGCGGATCGCGCAGCCCCTTCTCGAGCCGCTCGGCGATGAGCACGCGGATGCGGTCGGCGAGTCTCGCCTGCCGTTCTGAAGACATCTCTCTTACCTCTTTCTGCGCCCGGCGGAGCCGGGAGGTCGGCGGAGGCGGAGCCGGTCGCGGGGGGGGGGGCGCGCCCGGGGGGGGGCCGCCGGCGCGGGCGGGCGCGGCCGCGCCCCCCCGCCGCCCCGCCCCCCGCGAGCCGCGCCCCGGCCCCGCCACCCAACC
>CANSLE010000342.1 GCA_947647645.1 uncultured Microbacterium sp. | reverse complement strand
TCGGCGCCGGTGCCCCGCGGTTTCTCGCCGATGCGGGGATGGTGAGCGAGGGCGGCGTCGAGGTCGTCGCGAGTCCAGGTGCGGGCGAGCGCGTCGGCTTGCGCGGCGAGTGCCTCGCGGCTGCCGTACGGTCGTGCGGCGACGACGGCGTCGACCCACGCGGGCACGGCGGCCCAGACGACGACGACGGATGCCGCGGCATCCGGATCGAGGGCGTCGAACGCGGCGGGGGTGAGGGCTGCGGGCATGGTCAGTGCGCTCCGTGGACGATGAGCCAGCGGGCGACCACCGGCTCGTGGGAGGTGTTGTGGAGCCGGTGCGGGCGTGAGCACGGGTAGCTGATCGCGTCGCCGGCGCGGAGGATGACGCGCTCGTCGTCGAAGTCCACCGTCAGCTCGCCCGAGACGACCGTGCCGACCTCGTAGCCCTCATGGCGGAACAGGTCGGCACCGCCGTGCGCGGTCGCTCCCGGCGGATAGGTCGACTCGAAGTAGTCCACGCCCGGGGTGGGGACCGGGGAGATCCGCCGGAAGAGCACCCCGTCATCGAGCAGGATGCCGGCATCCTGCTCCGTGCGGCGCAGCCCGAAACTCGTGGGTGTCGCGGCGCCGGGCGGTCCCGACGGATCGAACACGGAGGTCAGCGGTACATCGAGCTCGTCGGTGATCGCGATGAGGCGCGAGACACTCGGCTGCATCACGCCCCGCTCGATCTGCGATACCGCGCTCGGAGAGATCCCCAGCCGTCGGGCGAGATCGCGGGCGGACATCCCCCGGGCCACGCGCAGCGCGCGCAACCGCTCGCCGACGCCGTCTCCGGGGCTCTCGCTCCGCGCGCCCGCCGTCGCGGCGGACGCGGGACGATCGGGCGCAGCGAGCTCCGGCGGGTCGACGGCGGAGGCGCGGCTCATGATCCAGATCGTATCGGCCGGCTCCGCGTGGGCTGTGGCGACCGCGGGGATCGACATGTGTTCGTCACATGTGAAGGGCGAACTTCACACGCTCGTTACAGAAGTGAAATCGGCCGCCACATGTGAAGCAATAACTTCACATCAAGCACCACCAGGCCACGGACTCCACGTCGCGGTCCGCTCCACCTCCCCCCGCGACCGCGGCAGCCACCGGATCTTCCTGGAAGGTACCCATGACCCCTCCGACCCCGCCCACCGCACCACCGACGACGGGCGTCCACGACATCGTCGAAGCCGCCGGCATGCCCACCGGCGCCGGCAACATGAAGCCGCAGTACGACGAACGCCTCGCCAACGAGGACCTCGCGCCCCTGCGCACGCAGAAGTGGAGTGCGTACAACATCTTCGCGTTCTGGATGAGCGACGTGCACTCCGTCGGCGGCTATGTGACCGCGGGCTCATTGTTCGCCCTCGGCCTGCAGAGCTGGCAGGTGCTCGTCGCGCTGCTGGTCGGCATCGTCATCGTGCAGTACTTCGCGAACCTCGTCGCCAAGCCGAGTCAGAAGACCGGGGTGCCCTATCCCGTCGTCAACCGGGCGATCTTCGGCATCCGCGGGGCCAACATCCCCGCGATCATCCGCGGCCTGATCGCCATCGCCTGGTACGGCGTGCAGACCTTCCTCGCCGCCGAGTCGCTGAACATCGTCTTCCTCAAGTTCATCCCCGGCTCCGCCGCGCTGCTGGACGTCTCGTTCCTCGGACTGTCGGCACTCGGCTGGATCTCCTACGGCATCCTGTGGGTCGCGCAGTTCCTGCTCTTCTGGAACGGCATGGAGGTCATCCGCCGCTTCATCGACGTCGCCGGCCCCGCCGTCTACGTCGTGATGATCGCGCTCGCGGTGTTCCTCGTGTCGCAGGCGGGCTGGCAGAACATCTCCTTCAGCCTCTCCACGAAGGAGCTGGACTTCTGGTCGTCGATCCCGGTGATGTGCGCCGCGATCGCGCTCGTCGTCTCGTACTTCTCCGGGCCGATGCTGAACTTCGGCGACTTCGCCCGCTACGGCAAGAGCTTCGCGGCGGTCAAGCGCGGCAACCTCTGGGGTCTGCCGATCAACTTCCTCTTCTTCTCGCTGCTGACGGTCATCACGGCATCGGCGACCGTGCCGGTGTTCGGCCGGCTCATCACCGACCCGATCAAGACGGTCGAGGCGATCGACGGCTGGTTCGCGATCCTCCTCGGTGGCCTGACCTTCGTCACCGCGACCGTCGGCATCAACATCGTCGCGAACTTCATCTCGCCGGCCTTCGACTTCTCCAACGTCGCCCCGAAGACGATCTCGTGGCGCGCGGGCGGCATGATCGCCGCCGTCGGCTCCGTGTTCCTGACGCCGTGGAACTGGTACTCCAACGACGACGCGATCCACTACACGCTGGGCCTTCTCGGCGCCCTCATCGGACCGCTGTTCGGCATCCTCATCGCGGGCTACTACGTCGCGGGCCGTCAGCGCATCAAGACGGATGCCATGTTCACGATGGACCCGAAGGGACCGTACTGGTACCGCCGGGGCTTCAACCCGAACGCGATGAAGGCACTGCTCGTCGCCGGCATCCCCGCGGTGTTCCTCGGGGTCTTCCCGAAGCTGTTCGCCGACACGGGACTGTTCGACATCTCGTGGATCAGTGACTACAGCTGGTTCATCGGCTGCGGCCTCGGCTACGTGTCGTTCGTGCTCTTCGAGCGGATCGACCCGCAGGTGCCGACCTTCGAGGGCGACACCGACGGCGTCTCGGACGGCACGCTCGACGGGGCCGCGGCGACGACCGCGTCGGAGCCGCCCGCGATCTCCGCCGAGATCCCCCTCGCGGCGCCCGCATCAGCCTCGGCGACAGGACCCGGCACCCCGTGAGGATCCTCCTGATCAACCCCAACACCTCCCGAGCGATGACTGCGAAGATCGGCGCCGCCGCCCGGGAGG
>CANSLE010000341.1 GCA_947647645.1 uncultured Microbacterium sp. | reverse complement strand
GGGACGATCATCAGCCCTTCGTCGCTCCCGCGAGCAGTCCTCGCACGAAGAAGCGCTGCAGAGCGAAGAACACCACCAGCGGCACGAGTATCGAGATGAACGTGCCCGCCGCCTGGAGGAACCACTGATCGCCCCAGGTGCCCGACAGCGAGTTCAGCGACTGGGTGATCGGCAGCGACGACGACGGGGCGAAGATCGTGGCCACCAGCAGGTCGTTCCACACCCAGATGAACTCGAGCACGGCGAACGAGGCGAGGGCGGGGGCGGCGAGCGGCAGGATCATCCGGAAGAAGATCTGCCCGTGCCCGGCGCCGTCCACCCGCGCGGCCTCGATGACCTCGCTCGGGATCTCCGCGATGAAGTTGTGGAGCAGGAACACCGCCAGCGGCAGCGCGAAGATCGTGTGCGCGATCCACACCGTCGCGAAGCTGTGCTCGAGCCCCCGCAGATCCAGCGGCGGGAAGACGGTGACCTCCCCGACCGTCATTCCGCGGGAGAACAGGCTCAGCAACGGAACGAGGGCCATCTGCAGCGGCACGATCTGCAAGGCGAAGACCGCGATGAAGGCGAGGTTGCGTCCCTTGAAGTCGATCCACGCGAACGCGTACGCGAGCAGCGACGCCACCGCCAGCGCGAAGAACACGACCGGGATCGTGATCGCCAGCGAGTTGAGGAAGGACTCGCCCAGTGTCAGCGCGGTGCCGCCTGAGGTCAGCGCCTTCTGGTAGTTCTCCAGCGTGAAGGACGGATCGGTGAACACCGTCCACCACCCCGTGCTCTGCACGTCCGAGCCGGGACGGAACGATGTGACGAACAGACCGAAGGTCGGGATCGTCCAGAAGATCGCGATGACGAGGGCGGCGATCGTGGCCCCCTTCGACGACAGGCGCTTGCGCGCCATCGCCTCGTGCCTGCGCGTGTCGCGGGAGAGCTGGCGGGCCGAGCGGGTGTCGGTGACGGGCTCGATGACCTCGACGCTGGTGCTCATCGGATCTCCCTCTGCTTCCGGATCTGGATGACGTTGAACACGATCAGCGGCGTCACGAAGAGGAAGAGCACGACCGCCAACGCCGCCGCGTGGCCGTAGCTCTGGAAGCGCTGCTGCTGGTTGACCATCTCGAACGCGAGCACCGACGTGTTCGACCGCCCGCCGGTCATCACCGCGACGATGTCGTAGATCTTCAGTGCGGCGATCGCGATGGTGGTCACCACGACGACGATCGAGGAGCGGATGCCGGGAACGGTGACGTTGCGAAACCTCTGCCAGGCGTTCGCGCCGTCGAGCTCCGCGGCCTCCGTCTGCTCGGGCGGCACCGCTTTGATCGCGGCGGAGAGGATGACCATCGCCAGGCCGGTCTGGCTCCAGATGAAGACGACCATCAACAGGAGGCTGTTGATGAGCGGGGTCACGCTCAGCCACGCGACGGGGTCGCCTCCGAAGGCGGTGACGATCGCGTTGAGCAGGCCCAGCTGGTCGCCCTGACGGTAGTCGTACATGAACTTCCAGATGATGCCGGCGCCGACGAAGGAGATGGCGAACGGCATGAAGATCAGCACCTTGAGGAAACGCTCCCCCGCGGCCCGGTCGATGAACACCGCGTACGCGAGACCCACGACGGTGGCGATGGTCGGGCAGATCAGCACCCAGATGACGGTGTTGATCACCGACCACGTGCCCTCCGGCTGGGTGAAGACCCAGACGTAGTTCTCGAAACCCACGAACTGGGCTCCCGTCTTGTCGTAGAACGACTGGACGAAAGTGGCGATGAACGGATAGACCAGGCCGATGAGCAGCAGCACCGCCGCGGGAGCGGCGAACAGCACGAGCTGGAAGAGGTAGCCGGCCCCCTGGCGCGCCCGGTAGTCCAGCAGGAACAGCGCACCGCCGGCGACGATCGCGATGCCGAGCACAGAGATGAAGGCGTTCGCGTACGGGCGCAGGAGCATCAACGCGATCACCGGAATCGCGAAGCAGGAGACCAGCCGAATCCAGAAGTATGCGCGGCCCGGCCGGGGTGCGTATTCGATGAGCAGCAGCAGCGCGCCCACGACGGCGCCGAAGACGATGAGGATGATCGGGATCTGGATGATCGGCCCCATGACGCCGAGCCACTGGAAGAAGGCGGTGAGCGAGACGCCCGGGATGACGATCTTCGCCGGGTCCTCGACGGGCGCGCTCAGCAGGAGCAGCACGACGAGCGCCAGGACGACGACGAGGGCGCCGACGGCGATGCCCGTGCTGAGGCGGGGCGAGAAGGCACGGCGCCGACCGGGCGGAGGCGTCGCCCCGCCGCTTCGGGATCGCGTGGGCGCGGTGGTGGTTGCGGACATCGATGAGCCTCCGTGTGCTTCGGTGGACGCGGGACGCGGGTCGAGAGGTGCGGCGCGGGCGCCGCGGGCGGGATGCCGGGGTGACGGCATCCCGCCCGCGGTGTCACGCGGTGTGTGTGACTAGTTGTTGTAGCCGGCCTGGATGTCGCTGAGGACCTTGGCCTGGTCCTTCCCGTCGATCCAGTCGACCATGCCCTTCCAGAACGAGCCCGAGCCGACCGTGGCGGGCATGAGGTCCGACGCGTCGAAGCGGACCGTCGTTTTCGGGTCCTGCAGGAGCTTCATGGCGTCGGTCAGGAATGCGCTCGAGGCCTTGCTCGGATCCGCCTTCAGGTTGGCCGAGATCGCGCCGCCCTCGCTGACGCGGGCATTGGCGAACTCGGGGCTGGACATGAACTCGAGGACCTTCTGGGTCGCCTCGCTGTCGGAGAAGCCGGCGACGAACTCGCCCCCGACCTCGATCGTGGCATCGCCCTCCTTGAAGCCGGGCAGCACGAACGCGTAGACGTCGCCGTCGGGCGCGACCTTCGGGGTCTGGCCGGACGCGGTCTTCACCGTGAGGAAGTTCGCCG
>CANSLE010000340.1 GCA_947647645.1 uncultured Microbacterium sp. | reverse complement strand
CGGAACCCGCGTGTTGCGTGCAAACACGCACGCTCGCGGAGAGGGCGCTACCGTCCGCGGCGCTTCAGGTACCGCTCGAACTCCGCGGCCAGGGCGTCGCCGTCGATCTTGCCGAGCGCCTCGTTCATGTCGACCTCGGCGTCGCCACGTTCCTCGAGGGACTGCACGTATTCGGCGATCTCTTCGTCGTCGGCCGTCATCTCGGTGACCGACTCTTCCCATTCCTCGGCCTGCGCCGGCAGGTCGCCGAGGGGCACCTCGACGTCCAGGGCGTCCTCGACGCGCCGGAGCAGCGCGACGGTGGCCTTGGGGCACGGGGGCTGCGACACGTAGTGCGGCACCGCCGCCCAGAACGTCACTGCGGGGATGCCGGCCTGCACACAGGCGTCCTGGAACACCCCGGCGATGCCGGTCGGCCCCTCGTAACGGGTTTCCTCGAGCCCGAAGAACTTGGCCGAATCAGCCGAGTACGCCGCGCCGGAGACCGGCACCGGGCGGGTGTGCGGCGTGTCGGCGAGCAGCGCGCCCAAGATGACGACGGTCTGCACGTTGAGCTTGTCCAGGATTGCCAGCAGCTCGGCGCAGAAGGTGCGCCACCGCATGTTCGGCTCGACGCCGTGCATCAGCACCACGTCACGGTCCGAACCCGGCGGCCGGCAGTGGGAGATGCTCATGGACGGCCACACCAGCTCGCGCGTGACGCCGTCGACCTGGCGGATCACCGGGCGATTCACCTGGTAGTCGTAGTAGCTCTCATCGTCGATCTCGACGATGGTCCGCGCCTCCCACATGGCATCCAGGTGCTCGAGGGCGTCGCTGGCGGCGTCACCGGCGTCATTCCACCCTTCGAATGCTGCGACGACGACGGCATCGTGCAGTTCGGGCAGGTCAAGGCCCTGGGGTAGGGGCCGGTCGGACGGGCTCACACCGTCAGCGTAAGCCCTTATCGGCACCCGTGAGTGCTACCCCTGGGCGGGTCGGGCCGGCAAACCGGTTTGGTAGCGCGCCTACCATGTTTGTGTGACTGCACTGGACAAACAACTGTCCAACGTGGGCGTCCGAACGTCTGTCGGGTGACGACGTAGACTCTTTGAGGTCGAGAGGCGTTGCAACGGATCCGGGTCGCTGCCGGAATCCGCCACGCTCGGCAGAGTTAAGGACGCCTTCCGCAATGGAAGGAATGCACGTGAACGCCCCCGTGAACGCCTCGGTGTCCAAAACCTTCACGCCGAACATTCGCCCGGACTGCACCGCAGAACTGACCGCTGCGCTCGGCAAGCGGATCATGGTCATCGACGGCGCGATGGGCACGGCGATCCAGCGGGACCGGCCCGACGAGGCCGGCTACCGCGGCGAGCGGTTCAAGGACTGGCCGAGCGATCTGGTCGGCAACAACGACCTGCTCACCCTGACGCAGCCGCAGATCATCGAGGGCATCCACCGCGAGTACCTCGAGGCGGGCGCCGACATCCTCGAGACCAACACGTTCAACGCGAACGCGGTCTCGCTCTCTGACTACGGCATGGAAGAGTTCAGCTACGAGCTCAACTACGCGGGCGCCGCCCTGGCCCGTCAGGCTGCCGACGAGTTCAGCACCCCGGAGAAACCGCGCTACGTCGCCGGTGCCCTGGGGCCGACGACGCGGACCGCGTCGATCTCGCCCGACGTCAACGACCCCGGCGCCCGCAACGTCTCCTACGACCAGCTGGTCGCCGCCTACCTCGAAGCCGCGAACGGCCTCGTCGACGGTGGCGCGGACATCCTCATCATCGAGACGATCTTCGATTCGCTGAACGCCAAAGCGGCGGTGTTCGCGGTCGAGACGCTGTTCGAGGAGCGGGGACGCCGCTGGCCGCTGATCATCTCGGGCACCATAACCGACGCCTCCGGCCGGACGTTGTCGGGCCAGGTCACCGAGGCGTTCTGGAATGCGATCAGGCATGCCAAGCCGCTCGCGGTAGGCCTCAACTGCGCCCTGGGCGCGCCGGAGATGCGCCCTTACATCGCCGAGGTGGCGCGCATTGCCGACACCTTCGTGTCCTGCTACCCGAATGCGGGCCTGCCCAACGCCTTTGGTGAGTACGACGAGTCCCCGGAGCGTCAGGCCGGCTACATCGAGGAGTTCGCCGAGGCCGGTCTGGTCAACCTGGTCGGCGGGTGCTGTGGCACGGCGCCGCCCCACATCGCCCAGATCGCCAAGGTTGTCGAGGGCAAGACGCCGCGTGAGCTTCCCGAGATCCCCGTGGCGACCCGGCTCTCGGGCCTGGAGCCACTCAACATCACCGAAGACTCGCTGTTCGTGAATATCGGCGAGCGCACCAACATCACCGGCTCGGCGCGGTTCCGCAACCTCATCAAGGCCGAGGACTACGACACCGCCCTGTCGGTGGCCCTCCAACAGGTCGAGGTCGGTGCGCAGGTCATCGACATCAACATGGACGAGGGCATGATCGACGGCGTCGCCGCGATGGACCGCTTCACCAAGCTGATCGCGGCCGAGCCGGACATCAGCCGGGTCCCCGTGATGATCGACTCCTCCAAGTGGGAGGTCATCGAGGCGGGCCTGAAGAACGTGCAGGGCAAGCCGATCGTCAACTCGATCTCCATGAAAGAGGGCGAGGAGAAGTTCATCCGCGAGGCCCGGCTGTGCCGCAAGTACGGCGCCGCCGTCGTCGTGATGGCCTTCGACGAGCAGGGGCAGGCCGACAACCTGGAGCGCCGCAAGGAGATCTGCGGGCGCGCCTACCGGATCCTGACCGAAGAGGTCGGCTTCCCGGCCGAGGACATCATCTTCGACCCCAACTGCTTCGCGCTGGCGACCGGTATCGAGGAGCACGCGACCTACGGCATCGACTTCATCGAGGCCTGCGCCTGGATCAAGGAGAACCTGCCCGGGGTACACATCTC
>CANSLE010000339.1 GCA_947647645.1 uncultured Microbacterium sp. | reverse complement strand
GCTGCGCTCCGGTGCACGCGCGGGCGATGTCGTGGCCGTGGCCGGCGAACTGGGAGCCGCGGGGCGCGGGCTCGCTCTGCTGTTCGACCGTTTCCGCGACGATGCCGGCGCTCCGGTGCCGGTGGATGCCGCGACCCTCACGAGCGCCGAACGCAGCGACGTCGCCGCTCAGCTGCGGCCGCATCCGCCCCTTGCGCTCGGCCCGGTGGCCGCTCGGGCCGGGGCGACCGCCATGATGGACGTCTCGGACGGCCTCCTGTTGGATGCGGCTCGGATGGCCGAGGCCTCCGGCGTGCGCATCGACCTTCGCCCCGACATGGACGACATGGCCCTCCGCGGGGGCGAGGACCACGCGCTGCTGGCCTGCTTCCCCTCCGATGTCGCGCTCCCGGAGGGGTTCCGCCCCATCGGCACGGTCGCTGCCGACGAGCACCCTCGGGTCACCGTGGGCGGCGTCACGCCCGGGGGGCGAGCCGGGTGGGATCCGCATCGGGACTGGGACTCCGGCCGCGGCTGAACCGCTCGTCGTTCACGTCGGGCGGACCCACCACAGGGTCGTGTCACCGTACTTCTTGTCGCGCTCGTGCGCGAGGGTCGTCGGCAGGCTCGGCGTTCCCGAGCGCGTCGCGCGCTCGACGATCACGACCGCGTCGGCGGACAGGCGGGGCACCAGCTCGCCGAGGGTCACGCTGAGCGCGGCGGCGTCGAGGTCGTAGGGCGGGTCGACGAACACGAGGTCGAAGATCGCGGTCGTGGATCGCAGGAAGGCGTCGGCTGTGCTCCGGTGCACGCGGATCGGTCGCTCCGGGAGCGTCGCGGCGACCGCGCGGGCGTTGCGCTCCGCGACGGCTGCCGCGCGCGATGATCTCTCGACCAGCACGGCCGACGCCGCACCCCGGCTGACGGCCTCGAGCCCGAGTGCGCCCGAGCCGGCGAACAGGTCGAGCACCGCGGCATCCGCGATGAGCCCGGCGGACTGGAGGGCACCGAACAACGACTCGCGCACGCGATCGCTGGTGGGCCGTGTCCCGGCATCCGGGACGGCGAGAGCGAGCGAACCTGCCCGCCCGGAGATGATGCGCATCACGGGTTCACCCTAACGGGAGCCTCACGCCGCCGGCGCGTCCGATCGGGCGTCGGCAGCCCCGTCCTCCTCGCTGCGCAGCCGTGGCTCGGTGCGTCGGTCGGGTCGGAAGCCCGCCTTGTCCGCGTAGAAGGCGCGGATGCGGTCCATGTCGCGGCCGACGTCGCCGGTGAGCTCCAGTGTGGGTCCGAGACCGGTCGTCATGGTCGTGCGGTCGACGTAGCCGAGAGTGAGGGGCATGCCCGTCTCGTGGGCGATGCGGTAGAAGCCGCTCTTCCAGTACGCGTTGCCGCCGCGTGTCCCGTCCGGCGTCACGACCAGTCCGAACACCTCGCCCGCGCGGATGCGGGCGACGATCTCGTGGACGACGCGGCCCGCGTCGGAGCGGTCTACCGGGATGCCGCCGAGGGCGCGCATGAGGGGCGCACGCCAGCCGGCGAACAGCGCGTCCTTGCCCAGCCAGTGGATGCGCATTCCGAGACGCCACGAGATCGCGAGCATGAAGACGAAATCCCAGTTCGACGTGTGCGGGGCGCCGATCAGCACCGTCGGCCGAGAGGGAGCCGGCGAGCTCTGCAGCCGCCACCGGCTGCAGAGCCAGAACACGCGGGCGATCAGGCGTCGGATCATCCCGCGACTCTACGGCGCCGTCCTGAGCGCACGATGCGTGCCACGGATCGGTGGAGCGTCAGCGGGCCTGAATAGACTCGATCCATGCCCGCCATCACCCTCGACACCGCCCTGGTGGATGCGATCGGGGCTCCGACGGCCAAGCTCTTCGAGCGCGCCTTCGGCATGGCGACGGTCGCCGATCTCCTCACGCACTATCCCCGTCGCTACGCCCGGCGTGGCGAGCTCACGCCGATCGACTCGCTCCCGCTGGGGGAGCAGGTGACGATCGTCGCGGAGGTGCGCTCGGTGGGATCGCGCCAGATGCGTCAACGCCGTGGGTCGATCCTCGAGGTGGTGATCAGCGACGGCGCCGGCGCGTTGACGCTGACGTTCTTCAACCAGCCCTGGCGCGCGAATGATCTGCAGGTGGGGCGGCAGGGGATGTTCTCCGGCAAGGTCGGCCAGTTCCAGGGACATCAGCAGCTCGCCCACCCCGACTACACCCTGTTCGAGGACGTGGACGCGGCGCGGCTGAACGCTCAGGCCCAGCAGCACACTCCGATCCCGATCTATCCGGCGACGAGCACCGTGGCGACCTGGCAGGTGCAGAAGGCGGTGGGGGCGGTTCTCGACGCGCTCGCCCCCGTCTCCGATCCCCTTCCCGAGCCGCTCCGCGCCCGCGAAGGTCTGCTCGATGCGTCGAGCGCGTTGCGGCTCATCCATGCGCCGGAGAGCTTCGATCAGATCGATGGGGCTCGGCGTACGCTGCGGATGCACGAGGCCTTCATCCTGCAGACGGCACTCCTGCAGCAACGCGAGGCGGTGCGGTCCATGGCCGCGACCGTGCGCCGGGCGGGTGCGCTGCTCGCGGACTTCGACGACCGGCTGCCGTTCGAGCGCACGCCTGACCAGGTCGCGGTCGGGGACCTGATCGCGGTCGACCTCGAAGGCGCGTGGCCCATGAATCGCCTCGTGCAGGGCGAGGTCGGCTCGGGCAAGACGCTCGTCGCGCTGCGTGCGATGCTGCAGGTCGCACAGTCGGGCGGTCAGTCCGCCCTCATCGCGCCCACCGAGGTGCTGGCGGCGCAGCACGTGCGCTCCATCGCGCGGATGCTCGGACCGCAGCTGGCACCCGAGCTCATGCCCACGCTCTTCACCGGGCCGTTGTCCGCGCCCGAGCGGCGCAAGGCCGCACTGCGGGTGGCGTCGGGGCAGGC
>CANSLE010000338.1 GCA_947647645.1 uncultured Microbacterium sp. | reverse complement strand
TCGCGATGGCGCTGCTGAGCGACCCGGGTCTGCTGATCCTCGACGAGCCGACCACCGGCATGGACGTCGAGGGGCGCCGCGCCTTCTGGAGCGCGATCCGCACCGACGCCGCACGCGGACGCACCGTGCTGTTCGCGACGCACTACCTCGACGAGGCCGACGAGTACGCCGACCGCATCGTGCTGATGAGTCGCGGACGCATCGTCGCCGACGGCTCCACCGCCGAGATCAAGAACCTCGTGTCGGGGCGCATCGTCCGCGCCACCCTTCCGGGCGCCGATCCCGCGCGCCTCACCGCGGTTCCCGCCGTCGACGACGTCGAGTTCGCCGGCGATCGCGTGACGATCCACACGAAGGACTCGGATGCCGTCGCCCGCCAGCTGTTGACCGAGACGTCCGCCCGGGACATCGAGATCACCTCCCAGAACCTCGAGAGCGTGTTCCTCGCCCTCACTTCCGAAGGAGCCTCCGCATGAGCACCGCATCCACCGCGCCGACCGCGCTGTCGGCCGATCGCGTCACCCTCGACCGACGGGTGCCGCCGCTCGGCGGCTTCAACCTGACCTATCTGGGCATCGAGCTCACGCGCCGCCTGCGCAACCGTCGCACGCTCTTCTTCACGATCGCCTTCCCGGTCGTGATGTACGTCATCATCGGTCTGCCCCTGCGCGCCCAGCAGCTGACCGCGACGCCGATCGCGGAGGGCGGTGTCTCGGTCGCGGCCTACATCATGGTGTCGATGGCGATGTACGGCGCCATGATGTCGGCGACCCAGACCGGCGCCGCCGTCGCGCTGGAGCGCACGCAGGGCTGGAGCCGTCAGTTGCGGCTGACGCCACTGAACCCGCTCGTGAACATCATCATCAAGATGATCGCGGGGATGGTCCTCGGCCTGCTCGCGGTCGTGGCGACCTACGTGGCGGGCGCGATCAGCGGCATCCAGCTCAGCGCCGGGCAGTGGATCGGCACGGGCCTGGTGGGCTGGGTGCTCGCGAGCGCCGTGTTCACGACGCTCGGTCTTTTCGTCGGCTACCTTATGCCCAGCGAGAACGCCGCGCAGGTGACGAGCCTGATCGTCGTCTTCCTCTCCTTCCTCGGCGGGCTCTTCTACCCGCTCAGCAGCATGCCCGAGGTCATGCAGGCGATCGCGAGGTTCACGCCCGTGTACGGCATCGGCGAGCTCGCCCGCTCTCCGCTCACGGGCGAGGCCTTCGACGCGATGTGGCTCGTCAACGCACTGGTCTGGCTCGTGCTGTTCATCGCCGGCACGACCTGGGCGTTCCGGCGCGACACCCAGCGCGTGTGAACGGCCGCGGCCTACAGTGAACCTCGTGACGGCGACGCGCGACGAGACCCGGGGCGGGTCGGACCCCCGCTGGGGCCTCGGCCCGGTTCCCGACGGCGCTCCGCGGGAGGTGAGGGAGATCCTCACCTCCCGCGGAGCGGTGCGATGGTATGCCGGCGCCGCGATCTCGCTGATCTGGTTCCTCAGCTTCATACCGCTTCTCACCGCCGACGGCCTGGTCCCGGCTCTGGTGCCGCTGGCGATCCTCGCCCTCTTCGCGGCGGGCTTCCTCGCCGGAACCCCGGTGACCTGGTCGTTGCGAGGCTCCCGTCGCCTCCTGCCCGCCGCGGTGCTGTTCGCCTTCTCGTTCGCCCTGTTTCCGTGGGCGGGGTGGGAGATCCGCGGGCTGTGGACGTACGTCGGCGTGCTGGTGGCGATGGCCGTCCTGCCGCTCCGGCTCACCTGGACGATCCTCCTCGCCCTCGGCGCCGCCTCGCTGCTCGCGGGGATCGCCCTGGACGGCTGGAACGAGAACATCCTCTGGATCCCCGCGATCCTCATCTCCATCTCGGCCATGATGGCCGCCTTCGCCCGCAACACGGCGGCGATGGTCGAGCTGCGTGCGACGCGCGATCATCTGGCGGTGCTGGCGGTGGAACGTGAGCGCAGCCGCGTCGCCCGCGATCTCCACGACATCCTGGGCCACTCGCTGACGGTCATCACGGTGAAGACCGAGCTGGCCGGACGGCTCATCGACATCGATCCGGAGCGTGCACGCACGGAGATCGCCGAGGTGGAGCAGCTCGCGCGCGGCGCGCTCACCGACGTCCGTGCGACCGTCGCGGGCTATCGCGGTGTGAGCATCGCGAGCGAGCTGGCCGCTGCCCGCGCCGCGCTGACGGCCGCGGGCCTCGAGCCGGATCTTCCGGGGTCGACCGAAGTGGTGCCCTCGGAGCGGCGCGAGCTGGCCGGCTGGGTCGTCCGCGAGGGCGTCACCAACGTGATCCGCCACGCGCACGCCTCCCACTGTCGCGTCCGCCTCGGCACGAGCGGCATCAGCGTCGAGGACGACGGCGTCGGTCCGGAACAACCCCCGCACGGCGATGGTCGCGCGCAGGGCACCGGACTGATGGGCCTGCGCGAGCGGGTCGATGCGGCCGGCGGACGCCTGACGGTCGGACGCAGCGACCTCGGCGGATTCCTCTTGAAGGTGACGCTGTGATCCGGTTGCTCATCGCCGATGATCAGGCCCTCGTCCGCGGTGCCCTGTCGGCTCTGCTGGGCCTCGAGGCCGACATCGAGGTCGTCGCGGAGGTCGGCCGCGGCGACGAGGTCGTGGACGCCGCGCTGCGCACCCTCCCTGACGTCGCGCTGCTGGACATCGAGATGCCGGGGATGGACGGGATCGCGGCGGCATCCGCGCTGCGTGCCGCCGTGCCCGCGTCCCGGGCCCTCATCGTCACGACGTTCGGTCGCCCCGGCTACCTGACGCGGGCGATGCGCGCCGGCGCGGCCGGCTTCGTCGTCAAGGACACGCCGGCCGCGCAGCTCGCGGATGCCGTCCGCCGGGTGGCGCAGGGTCTGCGGGTGGTCGATCCTGCCCTCGCGGCCGACTCGCTCGCCCAGGGGGAGTCCCC
>CANSLE010000337.1 GCA_947647645.1 uncultured Microbacterium sp. | reverse complement strand
CCGTGACGAGCTCGCCGCCCGTCTGCGGGAGAGCGGCTGGGACGTGCCCGAGGCGCAGGGCAACTTCGTCTGGCTGCCCGCCGGGGAGCGGGCGCTCGAGGTCGCCGCGGCCTTCGACGAGGCCGGGCTCATCGTGCGCCCGTTCGCCGGGGACGGCGTGCGCATCTCCATCGGCGAGCACGAGGCGCTCGACACGATCGTGCGCGTCGCGTCATCCGTCGCGCCGCGCTGAGGCCCGGGCCCCCGTCGGGCATTTCGCACTGCGCGTTGTGGTGCCGGCACCGCAGATCGGGTCTGCCGTTGTCGATCCCATGCAGTCCGACGCATGCGGGGGGCGTTAGCGTGGGAACATGACCCCGCCTGACGACCCGGCCCTCGTGCGCGTCCTGGCGGCGGACGGGACGTTCGCCCCCACCCCCGAAGCCGAGCGCTATCTGCCCCTCATCGAGGCGCTGACCGACGTCGAGCTCGAGACGTTCTACCGCGACATGGTGGTCGTCCGCGCCTTCGACCGGCAGGCGACCAACCTGCAGCGTCAGGGGCAGCTGGCGCTGTGGCCGCCGTCCCTCGGGCAGGAGGCCGCGCAGGTCGGGTCCGTCCGCGCCGCTCGCCCGCAGGACCACTTCTTCCCCTCTTACCGCGAGCACGTCGTCGCGACGACCCGCGGCGTCGACCCGATCGACATCATCCGCGTCATGCGCGGTCTCACCCATGGCGGCTGGGACCCGACCGACCCGAAGAACGGCAACGTCCGCATCTACACGCTGGTGCTCGGGTCGCAGACCCTGCACGCGACCGGCTTCGGCATGGGGCTCGTCTTCGACGGACGCACCGGCACGGGCGACCCCGACCAGGACGAGGCCGTCGTGGTCTACTACGGTGACGGAGCCTCCAGCCAGGGCGACGTGCACGAGGCGATGGTGTTCGCCAACACGTATCGGACGCCCCAGGTGTTCTTCCTGCAGAACAACCATTGGGCGATCTCGGTGCCGGTCGCGACCCAGTCGCGCGCGCCGCTGTACCGCCGCGCCGAGGGGTACGGCATGCCCTCGATCCTCGTCGACGGCAACGATGTGCTGGCCAGCTACGCGGTATCCAAGCTCGCGCTCGACGAGGCCCGCGCCGGCGACGGCCCCCGCGCCATCGAGGCGATGACCTATCGCATGGGCGCCCACACGACGAGCGACGACCCCACGAAGTACCGCACCTCCGACGAGGAGCAGTCGTGGGCGCGGCGCGACCCCATCGCCCGCATGCGCGCGTATCTGGAAGGACGGGGTGCGGCGGCATCCTTCTTCGACGACGTGGATGCCGCCGCGCAGGAGTACGCCGACGACGTGCGCGTGCGCACCAACACGCTGGGAACGATCGAGCCGCCCTCGATGTTCGCGCACGTCTACACCGAGGATCACCCGCTGATGGTGGAGCAGCGGCGCTGGCTCGCCGCGTACGAGGCTTCGTTCGAGAAGGGCGCCTGATGGTCGAGTCGATGCCCCTGGCCAAGGCCCTCACCGCGGGGCTTCGCGCCGCGATGGCCGCCGACGACCACGTCCTGCTGATGGGCGAGGACATCGGTCGTCTCGGCGGAGTGTTCCGTGTCACGGAGGGCCTGCAGGCCGAGTTCGGTGACCGGCGAGTGCTCGACACCCCGCTGGCGGAGTCGGGCATCGTCGGCACGGCGATCGGCCTCGCGATGGCCGGGTTCCGTCCGATCATCGAGATCCAGTTCGACGGTTTCGTCTTCCCCGCCTTCGACCAGATCACGACGCAGCTGGCCAAGCTCACCAACCGTCACGAGGGCGCGCTGCAGATGCCGGTCGTCATCCGCATCCCCTACGGCGGACACATCGGCGCGGTCGAGCACCACCAGGAGAGCCCCGAGGCGTACTTCACGCACACGGCGGGGCTGCGGGTGGTGTCGCCGTCGACGGCCAACGACGCGTACTGGATGATCCAGGATGCCGTCCGCTCGCCCGATCCGGTGATCTTCCTCGAGCCCAAGGCGAAGTACTGGATGAAGGGCGACGTCGACACCGCGGAGCGCCCGCTGCCGCTGCACGCCTCGCGGCTCGTGCGGCGCGGCACCGACGTCACCCTCGTCGGACACGGCGCGATGGTGACGACGCTGCTGCAGGCCGCCGCTCTCGCCGAGAGCGAGGGGACGTCGTGCGAGGTCATCGACCTGCGCTCGCTGTCGCCGATCGACTACGGTCCGATCCTCGACTCGGTGCGCCGCACGGGCCGTATGGTCTACGCGCAGGAGGCGCCGGGGTTCACCTCCGTCGGCTCGGAGGTCGCGGCGACGGTGATGGAGCGCGCGTTCTTCGCGCTCGAAGCGCCGGTGCTGCGCGTGTCGGGCTTCGACGTGCCGTTCCCGCCCGCCAAGCTCGAGGGTACGTACCTCCCGGACGCCGACCGCATCCTCGAGGCCGTGGACCGCGCCCTCGCCTACTGACCCGCCCCCGCCCGCCCCCGCTCCAACCGTGAAACCGCAGTGGTGCACCGAGACGGCAGCTGCCATCAGCAGTTTCGGTGCACGGATGCGGTCTCGCGGACGGATGCCGAGAAGGAGAAGAACGACATGAGCGAGCAGACCTTCCACCTGCCGGACGTCGGCGAAGGCCTCACCGAGGCCGAGATCGTCCAGTGGCGCGTCGCGCCCGGCGACACGGTCGAGGTCGACGATGTGCTCGTCGAGATCGAGACGGCCAAGTCGCTCGTCGAGCTGCCGTCGCCGTTCTCCGGCACCGTCGGGGAGCTGCTCGCTCCCGAGGGGCAGACCGTCACCGTCGGCGCGCCGATCATCACGATCGCCGGTGCGGGCGCGGGGGATGCCGCTCCCGCTGCTCCCGCACAGGCCGAGCAGGCCGCGGCATCCGACGACGACGGCGGCGCGGTGCTCGTCGGCTACGGCACGGGCGCCGGGGCGACGTCCC
>CANSLE010000336.1 GCA_947647645.1 uncultured Microbacterium sp. | reverse complement strand
GTCCTCGCCGCGGGGCAGGTGCTCGGCGGCATCGCGTTCGGCGCGACGGTGTCGCTCGGCGCTCTGCTGGCCGCGGACCTGTCCGGGCAGGAGGCCCTGTCCGGACTGGCGACGGCATCCGTCACGCTCGGCGCCTCGTTCTGCGCGATCCCGCTGGCACGGCTTGCGGCGCGGCGCGGTCGCCGGGTCGCGCTGACGCTCGGCAACCTCTTCGCCCTGATCGGCATCGCCGTCGTCATCACCGCGGCCGCGCTGCGCAGTTTTCCGCTCCTGATCGCGGGTGTCATCCTGATCGGCGCCGGCAACGCAGGCAACCTGCAGTCCCGCTTCGCGGCGACCGACCTCGCGCCCGCGGAGCGGCGGGGCCGAGATCTCGGCACGGTGGTGTGGGCGACGACGGTCGGCGGCGTCGTCGGCCCGCTGCTGCTGACCCCGGGCGAGGCTGTCGGCGCAGCGATAGGGATGCCGCCGCTCACCGGCTCGTACGTGTTCTCGATCGTGGCGCAGTTGGCGGCCTTCGCCTTGTACATCGCGGCGCTGAGACCCGACCCTCTCCTGCTGGCCCAGCGCCTGGCGCGCGGCGGCGAGGCACGTCGCGAGCACATCGTGGAAGCGGACCGCCCGGTCGCCGCGCGTTATGCGATGTTCGCCGTCGCGGGCTCGCACGTCGTGATGGCATCGGTGATGGCGATGACCCCGATCCACCTGGCGCATCTGGCGCCGGAGCACGTCACCGTCGTCGTGGGGACGACGATCGCGCTGCACGTGTTCGGTATGTACGGGCTGTCGCCGCTGTTCGGGGTGCTCGCCGACCGGTGGGGGCGCATCGCGACGATCCTGCTCGGGCAGGTGCTGCTGGCTGCCGCTCTGGTGCTCGCAGCGGTGGCGCCGGACTCGCAGTGGACGGTGCTGGTCGCGCTCTTCCTGCTCGGCGCCGGGTGGAGCGCCGCGACGGTGGCGGGCGCGGCGCTGCTGACCGAGAGCTCGCTCACGGTGGTGCGCCCGCGTCGCCAGGGGCTCAGCGACACCATCATGACCTTCAGCGCCGCCGTCGGCGCGGTCCTCGCCGGCGTTGTGCTCAGCGCGATCGGCTACGGCGGGCTCGCGATGGTGGCGCTGGCGCTGGTCGTCGCGGTCACCGCGCTGGCTCCGTACGCCCGCCGCAGCTGAGGCACTCGGCGTCGGCGTCGGGGTCGGCGGCGTCGGCGCCGTCAGCGTCTCAGCGCCCGAGGGCGGCGAGTGCCCGGTCGATGTCGCTCTCGTCGTTGAACACGTGGAAGGCGACGCGCGCGCGCCCGTTGCGACCCGATGCGGTGATGCCGGCCGCCCGCAGTCGAGCGAGGTCGGCGCCGTCCGGGTCGAGCCAGGTGACGATCGCCGTCGGTGTGCCGGTCCCGTCGAGGCTCATCGCATCGCCGAACCGAGTGGCCAGGCCTGTGACATGAGCGTGCACCTGCCCGATGTCGGCCTCCGCGAATGCTCGCAGGGCGGGCTCCGCACCGACGAACGCCTGCCACGCGGGGGAGACGTCGAAGCGGCGGGCGCCTGAGGCGAGATCGGCATCCCCGCCGTAGCAGGACGACCACGGGTCGTCCCCCGCGTACCACCCGGCATGAACGGGTGTGAGGGTGCGGGCGTAGTCAGCGTTGAGAGCCATGAAGGCCACCCCGCGGGGGCAGCACAACCACTTGTAGGCGTGGCAGAGCAGGGCGTCCACGCGCCCGGCGTCCACCGGCATCCAGCCGACGGCCTGCGTCGCGTCGCACACGACGCGCGCGTCGACGGCATCCGCAGCGTCGCATATCGCGTCGATGTCGGCGACGTGACCGCAGGCGGACTGCACCAACGAGAAGGCGACGAGGTCGATGTCCGTCGTGATCGCGCTCGCGAGACGGGACAGCGGGGCGGTCCGAACCCGGATGCCGCGGCCGGCGTGCACGAAGGGGAGCACCAGAGAAGAGAACTCGTGCTCCGGCACGAGGACGGTTGCCCCCACGGGGAGCGCCGCAGCGAGGAGCGAGACCTGCACCGACGTCTGCGAACCGATCGCGACGCGTTCGGCTCCGACGCCCACCAGCGAGGCGAAGTGCGCCCGCGACTGTTCGACCGTGCGGCTGTACGCCGCGACGTCCGGGCGTCCTTCGAGATCTGCGGCGACGGCGCGTCGCGACGCGGCCATCGGCAGACCCGCCGTGCAGGCCGCGAGGTAGCCCGAAGCGGAGCCGAATTCGGCGCGAAGGGGCGCGAGCACGTCTCGCATCGCAGTGATCATGCCCCCAGGCTCTCGTTCCGCGATGTATACGTCTACGGCAGGTATTGCATGAAAAGCATGCTGTGCAATGATGAATCGGTGAGTGAGTCCCTCCCCGAGTTCGACGTCCAGAGCCTGCGCACGGTGCGGGCCATCGCCGATACCGGCTCGATCACGGGCGCTGCAGCCGCGCTGGGCTACAGCCAGCCCGCGATCAGTCAGCACCTGCGCCGGTTGGAGAGTCGTCTGGGCGTCGCACTCATCGAGCGGGTGGGCCGCGGCGTCCGGTTGACCGAAGCCGGCCGGGTGCTCGCACGGCACGCGCCGGCCGTGACCCATGCCTTCCACGCGGTCGCCCAGGAGCTCGCCGAACTGCGCGGGCTTCGCACGGGCCTCGTACGTCTGGTCGCTTTTCCCTCGGCGTCGCCCGTCCTGGTTCCGCGCCTGCTCGCGTCGCTCTCGGCATCCCACCCGGGCCTCACTCTCACCTACGTCGAGGCGGAGCCGCCAGAGGCGGTGGAGGCGATCCGCGAGGACCGCGCCGACATCGCGCTGACCTTCAGCTACCCCGGTGACCGCGACGACCCGCACGGCTCGAGCGCGCGCGGGCTCACCGTTCGCAGCGCCGGACGTGACGATCTGCTGCTTGTCCTGCCGGACGGCCACGGCGGGGTGGAGAGTGTCTCCCAGCT
>CANSLE010000335.1 GCA_947647645.1 uncultured Microbacterium sp. | reverse complement strand
GGTGGCCCCGGCCGCCGCGACCCGGCGCTGGGACCCCCTCGAGGTGCGCCTGACCGGGCCGTCGCACGGCAACCCGTTCGTGGACGTCGAGCTCGACGCCGTCTTCACGCGCCCCGACGGCACGACCGTCCGCGTCGGGGGCTTCTACGACGGCGACGGCGCGTACGTCGTGCGCGCCCTCGCGGATGCCGAGGGCACCTGGCGCTTCGAGACTCGTTCCACCGCACGGTCCCTCGACGGCGTCACCGGAGCGGTGGACGTCGGTCCTGCTCCCGTCGGCGCGCACGGACCGGTGCGCGTCGACGGGTTCCACTTCCGTCACGCGGACGGCACCCGCCACCGCCCGCTCGGGACGACGGCCTACGCGTGGACGCATCAGAGCGAGGCGCGCCAGCGGCAGACGCTCGCCACCCTCGCGGAGGCCCCGTTCACGAAGCTGCGGATGTGCGTGTTCCCGAAGTCCTACCTCTACAACGCGAACGAGCCGGCGGACTTCCCCTTCGTCGGCTCCCTCGCCACGGGCTTCGACCTCACCCGCTTCGACCCCGCGCACTTCCGCCGACTCGAGCAGCGCATCCGCGATCTGGCAGGCCTCGGCATCCAGGCCGACCTCATCCTGTTCCACGCGTACGACCGCTGGGGGTTCTCCGACCTCGGCCCCGCCGTCGACGAGCGCTACCTGCGCTACGTCGTGCGCCGGCTCGCGGGGTTCGCGAACGTCTGGTGGTCGATGGCGAACGAGTACGACCTCATGTGGTCGAAGGACCTCGACGACTGGGAGCGCCTCGCGGCGGTCGTCGGCGAGGAGGATCCGTTCGGACACCTGAACTCCATCCACAACTGCCGCCCGTTCTACGACTACGACCGACCGTGGATCACGCACGTGTCGGCGCAGCGCGTGGACGTCTACCGCACGGCCGAGAACACCGACCAGTGGCGCGAGCGCTGGGGCAAGCCGGTCGTGATCGACGAGTGCGCGTACGAGGGCGACATCGACCAGGGCTGGGGCAACATCACCGGTGAAGAGATGACGCGCCGGTTCTGGGAGGGCGCGGTCCGCGGCGGCTACGTCGGACACGGGGAGACCTACTACCCGCCCGCGCTCGATGAGGCGGCCGTCGCGGCATCCGGCGTGGACGACGACACCGAGGTGCTGTGGTGGTCGAAGGGCGGCGTGCTGCACGGCACCTCGCCGGCGCGTATCGCCTTCCTCGCGGCGCTGCAGGCCGAGGCCCCCGAGGGCGTCTGGGACCCGCTGCCCGGCGACTGGGACGTGCCCTGGGGAGGAGCCGATGGCGTGCGTGTGGGCTACTTCGGGTTCAACCGGCCGCGTTTTCGCAACGTGCTGCTCGGTGACGGGCAGTGGCGGGTCGAGGTGATCGACACATGGAACATGACCGTCGACGAGATCCCCGGCACACACACCGGGCAGCTGCGCGTCGACCTTCCGGGTCGCCCCTACCTGGCGGTGCGCGTGACGGCGGTCTCCGCGTGACCGGGCTCACCTGGACCGTCACCACCCCGGAGGCCCCGTGGCGGGAGATGACCGCACCGGCGCTCACCGCGCCGACCGCCATGCCCGACGTGGTCGTTTCGGTCGACGACCCGCAGCAGGAGATCGAGGGCTTCGGCGCGTGCTTCAACGAGCTGGGCTGGCAGGCGCTGGGTCTGCTCACCGAGGCCGAGCGGGGCGGGATCCTGCGCGAGCTCTTCGCCCCCGGCGTCGGCGCCTCGTTCGGCGTCTGCCGCATGCCGGTCGGGGCCAACGACTTCTCGCTCGACTGGTACTCGTACGACGAGACTGCCGGGGACCTGACCCTCGAGCACTTCGATCTGTCCCACGACGACGAGACGCTCGTGCCGTTCCTCCGCGCCGCCCGCGCGCACCGTCCCGACCTGCGGCTGTGGGCGTCGCCGTGGAGCCCGCCGTCGTGGATGAAGCACAACGGGCACTACGCGGGGGCGCTTCCCCGGCCGCTCTTCGGCCAGGTGGACAACGGCCTGCGTCCCGATCAGGTCGGCGCGGAGGGCACGGACATGTTCCGCACCGACGAGGAGCACCTGGCCGCCTACGCCGCCTACTTCGGGAAGTTCATCGACGCGTACGCCGACCGCGGCATCCGCATCTCGATGGTCATGCCGCAGAACGAGTTCAACTCGGCGCAGGTGTTCCCCAGCTGCACGTGGACACCGGAGGGGCTCGCCGCCTTCATCCGTCACCTCGGCCCGCAGATGGCCGCGCGTGACGTGGAGGTCTTCGTGGGCACGCTCGAGCGCGCCGACGACCGGCTCGTCGGCGACGTGCTCGCCGATCAGGAGGCCGCCGCGTTCGTCTCGGGCGTCGGCGTGCAGTGGGCGGGCAAGGGCGCACTGCCGGCGCTGCACCGACTCCACCCCGAGCTGCGCATCTACCAGAGCGAGCAGGAGTGCGGCGACGGGCGCAACGACTGGCGGCAGGCACGGTACGCATGGCGGCTGATGAGGCACTTCCTCTCGAACGGCGCGAACGCCTACCAGTACTGGAACATCGCCCTGCGCGAGGGCGGCCGCAGCCGCTGGGGGTGGACGCAGAACTCGCTCGTCGTGGTCGATCCCGACACGCGCACCTTCCGCTACACGCCTGACTACCTGGTGCTCAAGCACGTCAGCGCGTTCGTACAGCCCGGCGCCCGCGTGCTGCCCACATGGTGCGTCGCCGGCCACGACAACCAGCTCGTGTTCCGCAATCCCGACGGCTCCGTCGTGGTGGTGCTGCACAACGAGCTCGCGGAGCCGATGCCGATCAGCGTGCTGGTGGGCTCTGACGTCCTGTCGCTGGAGCTGCCGGCGGCATCCTTCAGCACCGTCGTCCTCCCGGCCTGACCCGGCGCCCGTCAGTCGCGCTCGGCGGACAGGCGCCGCGAGGCCGTCGCCATGTGGGCCGCCATCGCCGAGGCCGCGAGGTCGGCGTCGGCCGCCTCGACGGCTGCCCG
>CANSLE010000334.1 GCA_947647645.1 uncultured Microbacterium sp. | reverse complement strand
TCGACGCCGTTGCTGCGGCCGCGTCCGCGGAGGTCGGGGGCGACGATCCGCACGCGCGGGAGCGCCTCGGCGACCAGCTCCCAGGCCAGGTGCGAGGAGGTGACGCCGTGCACCGCGAGGATCGTGGGGGCGCACGCCTCGGCATCCCAGATCCCCACGCGCAGCGTGCCGCCGGCGACGGGGACGTCGACCGCCCGGCGGGTCCGGCCGGTCATCGCGCCGTCCACCCGCCGTCCATCGTGTAGCTCGCGCCCGTCACCATGCCGGCGTGCTCGCTCGCCAGCCAGCCCGCCAGGGAGGCGACCTCCGTCGGCTCGATCAGGCGTGTGATCACCGACTCGGTGAGCATGATCTTCTCGACCACCTCGTCCCCGGGGATGCCGTGGACGCTCGCCTGGTCGGCGATCTGCTTCTCGACCAAGGGCGTCCGCACATACGCGGGGTTGATGCAGTTGCTGGTCACCCCGTGCGGACCCCCCTCGAGCGCCGTCACCTTCGACAGCCCCTCCAGCGCGTGCTTTGCGGTCACGTAGGCCGACTTGTACGCGCTCGCGCGCAGGCCGTGGGCGCTGGAGATGTTGATGATGCGTCCCCACCCGCGCTCGTACATGCCGGGCAGGGCGGCCCGGATGAGAAGGAAGGGCGATTCGACCATGAGGCGCTGCATGAAGCGGAAGCGGTCGGGCGAGAACTCCGTGATGGGCGCGACGGTCTGCACGCCCGCGTTGTTGACGAGGATGTCGGCATCCAGCGACACGTCATCGAGCGCCGCCGTCGCGGAGAGGTCGACGACCCACGCCTCGCCGCCGAGGCGGTCGGCCACTTCCTGAGCGGCGTCGCCGTTGACGTCGGCGACGACCAGGTGCGCGCCGCGCCGCGCGAACTCCTCGGCGCAGGCGAGTCCGATGCCGCTCGCACCACCGGTGACGACCGCCCGCCGTCCGGCGAGGTCCTGCTCACTCATGGTCCTGTCCCTTCTCGGTGCGCGCTGCGAGCGCGTTGCGGATGAACCGCATCATGCCGTCGATGACCTCGTCGGGGATGGCGACCGGCGGACGACCCTCGTCGTCGCGCTCCCACAGGAGGAAGCGCATGCCGATCAGCTCGCCCGCGCCCATGAGGGCCCAGGCCGTCACCTCCGGGTCGAGCCCGGTGTCGACGTCGCCCGACGCCTGGGCGGCGCGCAGACCGGCCTCGTAGCCCTCGACGATGCGGGTGTAATGCAGCCGCAGCATCTCGGGCGAGACGAACTCCGCCTCGCGGACGACGCGGTAGAGCGCCGGATGGGCCGCCGTGAACCGGAAGAACCCCTCGAAGCCCGCGCGTTCGGCGTCGATGCGGTTGTCGGTGCCCGCCATGGCCTCGGCCATCGCGTGTCGCACGCGTCGGTTGAGGTCGACGACGAGCTCCTCGAAGATCTGCTGCTTGCTGTCGAAGTAGAGGTAGAAGGTGCCGAGACCGATGCCGGCACGCTCGGTGATCTTCACGATCGAGGCCTCGTGGTAGCCGAGCCTCGCGAAGACCTCCTCGGCCGCCTCGAGGAGCTTGCGGCGCGTCGTCTCTCCGCGCTTGGTCAGCGGCTTGCCGGCCGCGGAGAAGGCCGTCTCGGGCTCGAACTGCTCAACTGTGCTCACGAGCACTTCCTCTCACCAGGTCGGCGGCCCGAGCGCGCAGTCGCGATCGGGCCAACTTCTCGATCGTGGACCGTGGCAGGTCCTCGACGAAGACGACGCGCACGGGGACTTTGAAACTCGCGAGCTCGGCACGGGCGTGCGCGAGCACCTCGTCCGCGCCCAGCGCGGCGTTCTCCGCTCGCACGACGAACGCGACGCCGCGCTCACCCCAGACCTCGTCGGGCACGCCGACCACTGCGGCATCGGCGATCGCGGGGTGCAGCAGGAGCGCGCGCTCGACCTCGGCGGGCGCGACGTTCTCGCCTCCCGAGATGAAGATGTCCTTTCGCCGGTCGACGATTCGGAACACGCCGTCGGGGTCGCGATGCACGATGTCGCCGGTGCGCAGCCACGGGCCGGCCATCGCCCGCGCGGTCGCCTCCGCATCATGCAGGTACCCGGCGAAGACGCTGGGCCCGCGCACCCACAACTCCCCCGTTGCCTCGCCCGTCAGCTCCAGCCCCGACCTCGGATCGACGACGAGCACGTCGACGTGCGGATAGGGCCGCCCCACGGCGCCGGGGCGCGCGCCGCTCTCGGATGCCGGCAGGCACAGCACGTTGGGAGCGGCCTCGGTCAGCCCGTAGCCCTGGGTCAGCGGCACCCCGGCATCCGCCCACCGCGCCGCGAGCGGCGGCGGGATGGTCGCTCCTCCGACGAGCGCCTGGCGGAGCCGTCCGCGCGCGGCGGCATCGAATCCGGGTTCGTCGGCGAGCAGCCGGTACTGCGTCGGCACGCCCATCATGGCCGTCACGCACCGCTCGGCGAGCAGCTGCATCACGCGGCGGGGCTGGAAGGAACGCTCGAGCACGACGGTCGCCCCCACCCACCAGGCGAGCAGCGGCTGGCAGTTCCACGCGGCGACGTGAAACTGCGGCAGCACCGCGAGCACGACATCGTCGGCGGTCAGCTGCGCGACCCCTGCCAGCGCGAGGTTGTTCCAGAAGCAGTTGGCGTGGGTCAGCACGACGCCCTTCGGCGCGGCCTCGCTGCCCGACGTGTAGATGACGAGCAGAGGGTCGTCATCGCGCACGGCACGGGAGGGCGCGGCAGCCGACCCGCCGCCGCGGAGTGGCACGGTCGCCTCGATGCCGGTCGTGCCGAGCAGGGTCGTCGGCGGGGGTGCATCGAGGCGCGAGAGCGCATCGGCGGCGACCCCGAGGTACTCGTCTTCGACCGCGACGAGCGCGGGGACCGCATGCACGAGCGCCTCGCTCAGCTCACGCGACGACAGCCGCCACGACAGCGGCACCATCGCGACCCCCGCCTTGGCGCACGCGAAGAACACGACCACGTGATCG
>CANSLE010000333.1 GCA_947647645.1 uncultured Microbacterium sp. | reverse complement strand
GGATGCGCAGCGGCGCGGCATCGGCACTGTCGGCGAGCAGGTGGAACGGGGCCGCGTGCGTCACGGTCACCGTCACGACATCTCCGGGTCTCGGCACCGCGGATCCCTCGGGCAACTCGAAGTGGACGAGGCGGTTGTCCTCCGCGCGGCCGGTCAGGCGGCGGGTCTCGGCATCCTTCTTGCCCTCGCCCGTCGACACCAGGACCTGCAGCTCTCGTCCGACCTGGGCCTGATTCTCCTCGACGCTGATGCGCTCCTGCAGGGCGACGAGCCGCTCATAGCGTGCCTGCACGACGGCCTTCGGCACCTGGTCGGGCATGGTCGCGGCGGGAGTGCCCTCGCGGATCGAGTATTGGAAGGTGAACGCGCTCGCGAAGCGGGCCTGCTCGACGACCCGCATCGTGTCCTCGAAGTCCTCGTCGGTCTCGCCCGGGAAGCCGACGATGATGTCGGTCGAGATCGCCGCGTGCGGGATGCGCTCGCGCACGCGGTCCAGGATGCCGAGGAAACGGTCGCTGCGGTACGAGCGCCGCATGGCGCGCAGAATGCGGTCGGAGCCGGACTGCAGCGGCATGTGCAGCTGGGGCATGACCTGCGGTGTCTCCGCCATCGCGTCGATGACGTCGTCGGTGAATGCCGCCGGGTGCGGGCTCGTGAAGCGGATCCGCTCGAGGCCGGGGATCTGACCGGCGGCGCGCAGCAGCTTGCCGAACGCCTGACGATCACCGAACTCGACGCCGTAGCTGTTGACGTTCTGGCCGAGGAGGGTGACCTCGATGGCGCCATCGTCGACGAGGAGGCGGATCTCGTTGAGGATGTCGCCGGGACGGCGGTCCTTCTCCTTGCCGCGCAGGCTGGGGACGATGCAGAACGTGCAGGTGTTGTTGCACCCGACCGAGATCGACACCCAGCCGCTGTGCACGGCATCACGCTTGGTCGGGAGGGTCGAGGGGAAGACCTCGAGCGCCTCGAGGATCTCCAGCTCCGCGTCGCCGTTGTGCCGGGCCCGCTCGAGCAGCCTCGGGAGCGACCCCATGTTGTGCGTGCCGAAGACGACGTCGACCCACGGCGCCTTGTCGAGGACGGCGTCCTTGTCCATCTGCGCCATGCAACCGCCGACGGCGATCTGCATGCCCTCGTGCCGGTCCTTGCGACTCTTGAGGTGCCCGAGCGTCCCGTAGAGCTTGCCAGCGGCGTTGTCGCGGACGGCGCACGTGTTGATCACGACGACGTCGGCCTCGGCGCCGGCCTCGGCGCGGACGTACCCGGCGCTCTCCAGCGAACCGGACAGCCGCTCGGAATCGTGGACGTTCATCTGGCAGCCGAAGGTGCGCACCTCGTAGGTACGGGCGCGGCCGTCGGCGGTGACGGCGGCGACCGAGGGCGCGATCAGCGTGGGAGCGGCAGACGGAGAGGTCATGATGAACACATTCTACGATCCGCCGCTGAGACGGGACCGGAGGGCGCCCCGCCGATGACCCGCGTCCAAGCGACACCGAAGCTTAGGGTAGCCTTGCCTCTGCCTCACCCCGGCATCCCCGGGGCTCGGAGAACCGAAGGAGTCCCATGGGAGCACACGTCTCGCGCGCCCTGCGCACGATCGCCGTCACCGCCGCGGCGGTGACGGCCCTTGCCGTCCTCACCGGCTGCGGCGCGTCCGAACCCGTCCGCGCAGCAGCGACGGGCGCCGCGGGAGAAGGCCGCACGGCGTACCCGCTGACCGTCGAGAACTGCGGCGTCACGGTGACCTTCTCCGCGGCGCCGCAACGCACCGTGTCTCTCGATCAGGACTCGACCGAGATCCTCCTGTCGCTCGGACTGGAAGGCCACATGGTGGGCACCGCGTCGTGGACCGATCCGGTGCTGCCCGCCCTCGCCGACGCGAACGCGAAGGTCCCGCGCCTCGCGGACAACGCTCCCACGTACGAAGTCCTGATGGGCACCGACCCCGACTTCGTCACCGCGTCGTTCGGACGTCACTTCAAGGACGGCGGTGTGGTCACCCGCGACCGCCTGAGCTCCACCGGCATCCCGTCCTACCTCTCCCCGACCGACTGCGACAACGGCAAGAGCATCAACGGCGGCACGGGGCAGCGTTCGACGCCGCTCACGGTCGACGCGCTGTACCAGGAGATCCGCGAGCTCGCGGCGATCTTCGACGTCCCCAGCCGCGGTGACGCGTTGATCGCCGACCTCCAGCGCCGCGCCGCGGCCGCCACCGAGGGTATGGACCTGTCCGGCCGCACGGTCGCCTTCTGGTTCGCCGACACGAAGACGCCGTACGTCGGCGGCGGCCGCGGGTCCGCCCAACTGCTCGCGACGATGACGGGGATGACGAATGTCTACGCGGACCGCAGCGAGGACTGGCCCGCCGTGAGCTGGGAGTCGCTCGTCGCGGCGCAACCGACCGTCCTCGTCGTGGGCGATCTGCAACGCGACCGATTCCCCGGCGATCGTCTCGGCGACAAGATGGCCTTCCTCACCGGCGATCCGCTGACCCGTACCGTGCCGGCCGTCACCTCGAACGCGATCGTCGCCCTCCACGGTGCGGAGCTCAACCCCTCGATCCGCTTCGTCGACGGGCTCGAGAAGATCCGTGCCTGGTGGGACGCACACCAGGATCGCGGATGAGCGCTGACGCCTCGCGCCGGCGCTCGGGCCGCGTGCCGGCCGCGCTGGTCGTCGTGATCGGCGTTGTGGCCCTCGTACTGTCGGTGGCGGCCGCGATGACGCTCGGAGCGGCCGATGTCTCGCTCGTGAACGTCCGCGATATCGTCCTCAACCATCTCGGCCTCGCGAACATCCCGGTGCGACCGGCGGCGAACGCGATCGTGTGGGAGGACCGGCTGCCGCGGGCCCTCGTCGCCGCGGCGTGCGGGGCGGGTCTCGGGCTGTGCGGCGTCGTGATGCAGGCGCTGCTGCGCAACCCGCTCGCCGACCCGGGGATTCTGGGCGTTAACAACGGCGCCAGCTTC
>CANSLE010000332.1 GCA_947647645.1 uncultured Microbacterium sp. | reverse complement strand
ACCACCGCGTCGACGGCGACCGTCGACCCGTTGAGGTTGAGGGGCTCCCCCGGCCCGCGGACGGCGAGCACCTCGACGTCGTCGCGTGCGAGCACCGCCACCACCTCGCGACTGAGGGTGGGATGGCCGAAGACGACGGCGCGTTGGATGCGACCGCCGAGCTCGGGCTCGCGCAGGAGACGCCGGTAGCCGTGCACCACGTTGCGCCCGAATCGCGCACCGCTGACGATCTCCGCGATGAGCGGCCACCCGCCCGCGTGCGCGAGCGCCTCAGCGCCGGCACCGGCATCCGCCCCCGCGATGACGACCGTGCGCGGACCCCGCACCAGCACGTGCGGGTCGAGGTCGGGGTCGGTCGGCAGGTTGGACTCGCCGATGCCCCCGCCGCCCTGGTACAGCGCGCCGGAGGGCTCGATCCGCGTGGGATCGTCCGCGACGACGTCCGGGCCGACGACGGGTGCCGGCAGGTCGAGCTCGGCGGTGCCGAGCCACGCGGGCAGCTCCCCCGCGAGCGGCTCACGCATCGGCAGGTTGAGATGCACCGGGCCCGCTTGACGGGTGCCTGCGCCGAGCGCGGCGGCCACCGCCTCTTCCGCGGCGCGGCGGAGCATCGCGGACTGCTCGCCCGTGCCGTCCGGGTCGATGTCCTCGGGAACGGGGAGATCCTCCTCGAGCCGCATGTTCGGCGCGAACATGCCCGGCTGGCGGGTCGTCTGATTCGCTCCCACGCCCCGCAGCTCGGGAGGTCGATCGGCGGTGAGCAGCAGCATCGGCACCCCGGCGTGATGGGCCTCGAGCGCCGCCGGCAGGAGGTTGGCGACCGCCGTGCCCGAGGTGCAGACGACAGCGGCGGGCATGCCCGACTCCCGGCCGATGCCGAGGGCCGTGAAGCCGGCGACGCGCTCGTCGATGCGCACGTGCACGTGGACAGCGCCACGGTCCTCCAGCTCCGCCGCGACGAGGGCGAGGGCCTGCGAGCGCGAACCGGGGCTCACGACGATGTGGCGCACTCCCAGCTCGACGAGGCGACCCAGGAGGGCGGCCGCGGCATCCGTCGCGGGGGCACGACCGGCCCCTCCGCTGCCGTGCATGTCAGACGGCGCGGCCGCGACGATGCTCGTCGGGGTCGTCGTCGTTGCCCGATCGGCGGTCGGGTTCGGGCCCTTCTGCGTCGAGGGCGGCGAGCTCGGCCTCGAGGCGGCGGATCCGCTCGTTCTGGTCGGCGATCGAGATCGACCCGAGGCTGCCGAGGAAGTCGGGGTTGTCGTCCGGGGCGCGGAAGGTGTTCGGGCGCTGCCGGCGGGCGCGGCCGACGACGAACCACATCACGCCGCCGATGACCGGCAACAGCACGACGATCAGCAGCCAGACGGGCTTGCTGACACCACGGTGACGCGTCGGGGGCTGGAGGGCGCAGTCGACGAGGCTGTACACCCAGAAGGCGATCAGCAACAGCGCCAGAGGCAGCAGAATGCGCACCACCCTTCCATCCTAGGCGGCTGCGGGCCCGACGGATCCGGGGGCCGTCCTCGCACGACGCGCGTAGGCTGGAGGCATGCGCGTCCGATCGGCCCTCGTCTACACGGTGCTCCGTCTTCTCGTGTTCGTGGTCCCGTTCGCGATCATGATGCTGTTTCCGGTCATGCGCGAGTACTCCTGGTTGTCGGCGATCTTCGCCGCACTGATCGGCCTGAGCCTGTCGGTGCTGTTCCTGCGGCGCCCGCTCGACGACCTGACGGCCGAGCTGGCCGCGCGTCGCCGCCGACGCGGCGCGACCGACGAGGACGTCGAGGATGCCGCCGCCGACGAGGTCGCCCCCACCCGCGCCGAGTGAGCGCGGCCCTCTCCTCCGGTCAGCCCGTGAACGCCCAGAAGAGCAGCACGGCCACCGCCAGCGAGGTCAGCGAGGTCAGTCCCAGCGCCACGACGAGCTCGCGCGGGGCCCGGTAGGTCCAGACGATCAGCACCGCGCACGCCGCGGGGATCAGCGCGAGCAGCGCGAGCCAGGCCAGCGGGTAGAACACCGCGAGGAGCGCGACGATCGCGAACGCGCCGAGCACGAGCACCGTGAACAGCACCTGCGTCGCGCGCCGGCCGATCCTGACCGTCAGTGTGCGCTTGCCCGCGATCCGGTCCTGGTCGATGTCGCGGAGGTTGTTGGCGAGGAGCACGGCGCAGGCCAGCAGTCCGGCGATCACCGCGCCGAGCCAGCTCTCCTGCGGCACGGTGCCGGCCTGGACGAAGGTGGTCCCGACGGTCGCCACGAGGCCGAAGAACACGAAGACGAAGAGCTCGCCGAGCCCCGCGTAGCCGTACGGCCGCTTTCCGCCCGTGTAGAACCACGCCGCGATGAGGCAGGCGACGCCGATCAGCGCCATCCACCAGTGACCGGTGCGCACGACGATCGCGAGCCCGGCCGCGGCGGCGATGCCGAAGAACACCAGCGCGACGGTGAGCACCGTGCGCGGCGTCGCCATTCGCGACGCGGTCAGCCGCGCGGGGCCGACACGGTGGTCGTCCGTTCCGCGGATGCCGTCGCTGTAGTCGTTGGCGTAGTTGACGCCGATCTGGATCGCGACGGCGACGATGAGACAGCACAGCGCGATGACCCACCGCAGCGGCATCCCGCCGAGCAGTGCGGCTCCCGTGCCGATGACGACCGGGGAGACGGCGAGCGGCAGGGTCCGCAGCCGCGCGGCTCCGATCCAGTCCCGAGCGCCCGCACGCCGGACGTGCGCCGGGTCGCCGGACGCATGCGCCTTCTGCGGGTTGCCCCGGGGCTTGGCCGATGCGGGGCGCTTTCCGGACCGGGCGTTCTTCTTCTTGCGGGTGCTGCCTGCCACGCGAGAATCCTATGCCCGCGGACGCATGAGTCCCCTGTGTCGGGGCCGGCGCGGCCGCGGGCGCTCAGTCGCGCGCGGTCTCGGCGAGGGCCCGCAGGGCGGCGCGGTCGGGCTTTCCGCTCGCCAGCAGCGGGAT
>CANSLE010000331.1 GCA_947647645.1 uncultured Microbacterium sp. | reverse complement strand
GGCTGAGGCGCGTCAGCGGACTGTTGCGCCGCACCTCGCGCTGGGCGCGGATGGCGGGGTCGAGCACGGCACGGCCGGCGGCGACGGCGCGTATGGCGTAGACGAGCGCGGATGCCGACAACGACGAGTTCTTGGACAGGAAGCCCCACCCGGCGGCCTCGCTGCCGGGCACCTCGAGCAGCGTGCTGATCGAGTCCGCGGCGGAGAGCACGAGGACGCCGAGGCCGGGTTTGCGCCGCCGGAGCTCCCGTCCGAGGCTGATGCCGTCGCCGTCGGGCAGCCGGAGGTCGACGAGCGCGACGTCGATGCCGCGGACGTCGAGGGAGCGTGCACTGTCTGCGCTGTTCGCGACGGCGGCAACGCGCAGCCCGTTCTGGTCGGCGAGGAGCACCGCCAGCATCTCGCGAAAGAGTGGCTGGTCCTCGACGACGAGGACGCCGAGGACGGGTATCGTCGCCTTCGCTGCCGAGGCTCCGACCGGCGATGCGTGCGAGGGCGTGCGTGCGGGCATGCGAGGTCTCCTGTCGACGACTCCCCCGCCGCCGACCATTGTCACGCACGCGGTCGGTCCGGCCGGGGAAACAACGCACACGAACGTGACTTCCGGCGCAAAGACGCACATTCACTCGGTGGTTCCACCTAGTTCCCGGCCGCGCCGCCGCGGCCCCGGAGGGGGCTCTGCTAGAACCGTCGAGAAGGATGATGCCGTGAAGCGCACGGAATAGGAGCCATGGATCTGGCGAGCAGAAGCGCGAACGGGACGACGTCACGGCGGGGGCGTCTGTCGCGTCAGGGGGCGGGCGACGGCCCGCTCGTGCTCTCTGCGCTGAGCGAGATCGTCAGCGAGGCTGTCATCGTCACCGATGAGCGCGGCATCCCGGTGCAGCTGAACGGCCCGGCGCGCGAGGCGTTCGCGCGTGCGGGCCTTCCCGAGAGGCTGAGCGCGGGCGCGGAATACCGCGACCTGCGCTTCTTCCACGCCGACCGGGTCACCCCGATCTCGCTCCACCCTCCCCTGCTGCATCACGTGGCTCGAGCGGGCAGCGCGATCCCGTACGCGACGTGGGTGGGTGAGGGCGACGACCAGCGGGCGATGTCGATCACCGCTCGCCCGTTCCACGATGCGCGCGGCAGTCGGCGCGGCGCGGTGATCGTCGCGCGGGACATGACGACGATGTTCGAGGCCACCCGCATCCGCGACGACTTCCTGCGCGATGCGGCGCACCGTCTGCGCGGCCACCTCACCACGGTGGCCGGGTACGCCGAGCTGCTGGAGGGCGAGCCGCACGCCGGTGAGATCGGGGGGCGTCTGAGCAGGGTCGCGGATCAGTTGGTCGAGACCGTGGACGATCTCTTCAGGACTGCACGGGAGGACATCGCCCGCTCGATCCCGCCGACGGATCTGTCGGGGGCGCTGGCGGACGTGTGCAGCGTCTTTTTCGGGGTGGCGGCGGCGCGCGGGATCACGCTGCAGGTCATCGACGAGGGCTGCGCGCGGGTGCGCTTCGAGCAGGCCGAGCTGCGTCAGGTGCTCGCCGACATCCTGTCGCATGCGATCGGCCACTGCCGCACGGCGGGCAAGGTCGTGGTGCGCGCGCACCGAGACCACCAGCGCACGACGGTGTCGGTGTCCGACGACGGCGTCCACACCTCAGACGACGAACGCCGGCGCGAGCTCGCGCAGCTCACGGGCTCCGACACCGCGCGAGGCGCGGCGAGCGGGTACCACCGGCGCAATCCGGTGCGCGCGAACCAGGCGACACTGTCGGTGCGCCCGGAGCACCCCGCCGGCACCGTCGCGAGTCTCGTGATGATCGCGGTGTGAATCAGCGGGTGTGGACGAGCGTGACCCCGGCATCCACGAGCTCGCGAGCGGTGGCGTCGGTGGCGGCCACGTCGACGATGATCGCGGTGACGGCGTCGAGGCCGAGCACGCCGTAGCGCGACGCGGTGCCGATCTTCTCGTCGCTGCCGAGCACGTAGGTGTCGGCAGCGCGCGAGGCGAGGGTGCGCTTCATCGCCGCCTCGTCGGCGTCGCCCGTCGTGAGCCCCGCACGGGGGTGGATGCCGGTGACACCGAGGAAGAACAGGTCGGCGCTGATGCGGCTCGCCGCTTCGACCGCGGCGGCGCCGCAGGCGACGGCGGAGTGCTTGAAGAGCTGCCCCCCGATGAGGAAGACGTCAACGGCGTGGTCGAGGAGGGCGGCGGCGATCGTCGGGCTGTGGGTGATGATGGTGCCGGTCTGGGCGCGCGGGAGCGCCTCGACGAGGGCGAGACTCGTGGTGCCGCCGTCGAGGATGACGGTGGAGCCGGGCTCGATGAGGGATGCCGCGGCCACGGCGACCCGGCGTTTGCTGTCGGGGGCGACGCTGGTGCGTGCGGCGTAGTCGACGACCGCGGGCGATGCCGGCAGGGCGCCTCCGTAGACGCGGACGGCGAGGCCCGCGGCATCCAGGTCACGGAGGTCGCGACGGATGCTGTCCTCGGACAGGCCGAGCTCGGCGGCGATCTCCTTCGCGACGATGCGACCGTCGCGGCGGAGGCGATCGAGCAGGAGGTCTTTGCGGGCCGCAGCGAGCATTCACATTCCTTCTTGTTTTTGCACGTTCTTGTCGTATTGTAGCCGACATGACCGAATCTCTCATGATCCTGATCGCCGGCCCGTACGCGTCGGGCACCGACGGCGACCCCGCCCTGATGGCACAGAACCTGAAGCGTCTGGAGACGGCGGCATGGCCGCTGTTTCAGGCCGGACACGTGCCGATGATCGGCGAGTGGGTGGCGCTGCCCGTGCTGGAGAGCGCGGGCGCGTCGGGCCCGACCGATCCGCTCGCCGCCGAGGTGATGTACCCGACGGCGGAGCGGCTGCTGCAGCGCTGCGACGCGGTGCTGCGCCTGCCCGGCGCGTCGCGTACAGGAAGATACTTGCCTAAGCAGGACACGGTGCTCAGCTCAACCCCAGGATCATGGCAAAGAACCAAAACAATGTGCAATAAAAATGTG
>CANSLE010000330.1 GCA_947647645.1 uncultured Microbacterium sp. | reverse complement strand
CCGCCGCCGCGGCCGCGTTGCCGGCGGCGATCTGGGCCGTGGCGGTCTCGAGCTGCGTGTCGGCGAAGGCGAGGCGCTGGCGCGCCTGCTCGGGGTTGTCGGCGACCGGCGCGAGGGCCCTCGGGTCGTAGGACGCGCCGAGGGTCTCGAGCGTCGCGAGGGCACCGTCGTGCGCGGCGCCGACCGTGGCCCGGAGCCCCTGGATGCGGCCGAGGGCGTCGGGCGCGTTCTGCTCCAGCTTGCGCAGCTCGTCGAAGGCGGCCGCCTTCTCATCCAGCAGCGCGTTGGCCGCCTCGCACAACGCGATGATGCGTGTGTTCCAGGCCCGCACGTCGCTCTCGTCATCGGGGGTCGCGTCGTCGAGCTGTTGCTTCAGTGAGAAGGCCTCGTCGAGCTGACCCTTCGCGCTCGCCAGCGCCGCCTCGAACTCCCGCGCCGCCTCATCGCCGAACTGCGCGCGGGCGAAGCCGAGCTCCTGCTCGCTGGTCTTCAGGGCGTCGTCGGTCCGCACGAGCGCCGACGCCGCACCTCGCGAGAGCTCCTCGAGGCTCACCGGAGGACCCGTGTCCACGACGCTCCCGCGGCCCGCTCGCGCCGCGGTGCGCCGCGAGCGGATCACGATCCAGATCACGAGCGCAGCGATCGCAAGCAGCACGATGACGAGAAGGATCGGTATGAGGATGCCGCCGGGATCGGCGCTCGCCCCTCCGGTCCCGCCCTTGATGGCGTCGGCAAGACCGTCTGCCGCGGACGTCGCGGCACGGACCCAGTCGCCGGCCTCGAGCGCGGGCTGCACCCGCTCACGCTCGATCGTGGTCAGCTCGTCGCCCGTCACCGGTCCGGTGGACGATCCGGAGAGGTAGTACTGGCGGCCGTCCGTGGAGATCGCGAGCAGGTATTGGTGCGGTCCGAGGCCGTTGTTCTGCGCGGTCTGGTTCGCCCAGTCCTCGGGGGAGGAGGGCTCGGTGAATCGGGGAACGTAGGCGACCCACATGTCGACGCCGGACTTCGCGGTGAGCGCGCGCAGGCGGGTGTCGACCTGCGAGACCTGTGCGCCCGACAGCACACCGGACTGGTCCACCACCCGGGAGGAGCTCAGGGCGACGGGCCCCGTGGCCACCGCCGCGGCTGCGCCGCCGAGGACGATCGCCGCTGCCGCCGTCAGAGCCAGCCACAGACGCGCGCGCATGCGTGTTCCTCCCTGCGCGAGGTGCGGGTCCCTCGCTCCCTCAGGCCGATCCTATGCCCCGAGCGGCATGACACGATAGGCGGGCTGCGGTGCTCCTGTGGGTCTGGCCGCTCCCGGCCTGTCCCGTCGGGCCCGAGCGTGAGGACGGGTATGGTTTCGCGTTCGGAGGAACCATGATCGACGACGGATTCGGACCGGATCGCTACGGCGCGGATGTCCTTGCACCCGGCTGGCGCGACGCGGGACGGCGAGCCGTCCCCCGCGTGGCGGCCACCGGCGATCTCGTGGTCGAGGTGGCCGGCGACGGGTTCTGCGGTGCGGTGACCGGCGTCCAGTCCGGGCACGTCGAGCTGGAGGATCGCCGCGGTCGCAAGCGACTGTTCCCGCTCGGCGGGGGTTTCCTCGTCGATGGTGCACCGGTGGTGCTCGAGGCCCCGAAGGCGTCCGCCGTGGCCGCGCCGCGGCGCACGGCATCGGGATCGTTCGCGGCCGACACCGCGCGGGCGCGGGTCGCCCGCGCGTCCCGCATCCTCGTCGAGGGACGCCATGACGCCGAGCTCGTCGAGAAGGTCTGGGGCGACGACCTGCGGGTGGAGGGCGTCGTCGTCGAGTACCTGCAGGGTGTCGATCTGCTCGAGTCCGTCCTGCGGGACGAGCCGCCGGGGCCGGGCCGGCGCTACGGCGTGCTGGTCGACCATCTCGTGCCGGGGTCCAAGGAGTCTCGCATCGCCGATGCGGTCGCGCGCGGACCGCACGGTGCGTACGTGCGCATCGTCGGCCACCCCCACATCGACGTGTGGCAGTGCGTGCTGCCGCGCGCCCTCGGCATCCCCGCCTGGCCGGACGTGCCGCGCGGCATCGAGTGGAAGGTGGGAGTGAGCCGCGCCCTCGGCTGGCCCGCGCACGATCAGGCCGACATCGCCCGCACGTGGCAGCGCATCCTCGGCGCGGTCCACACCTACCGCGACCTCGACCCGGCGCTGCTCGGCCGCGTCGAGGAGCTCATCGACTTCGTGACCACCTGATCTCCGCTCCCCGCGCCGGTACCCTGGTCGGATGCCGCATGAGACCGACAACGCCCCGCGCTTCCGCGACAAGCCCGTCTCCTTCGTGCGGCGCAGCGGTCGCATGAGCGACGCGCAGGAGCGCGCCTGGGCGGAGCTGTCCCCGCAGTACCTCATCGACGTGCAGCGGGATGCCGCGGCCACCAGCATCCTGCCGGGAACGACCGTCTCGCCCGCCGAGGTGTACGGCCGGCCCGCACCGCTGATCGTCGAGATCGGCTCCGGGCAGGGCCACGCGATCGTGCACGCGGCGGCGCAGGCGCCGGGCACCGACTTCCTCGCCGTCGAGGTGTTCCGTGCCGGGCTCGCCCGGACGATGCTCGACGCCGACCGCGCCGGCGTGCGCAATCTCCGGCTGGTCGAGGCGAACGCCCCCGAGGTGCTCGAGCATCTCCTGCCGGAGGCGAGCGTCGACGAGCTGTGGATCTTCTTCCCCGACCCCTGGCACAAGGCCAAGCACACCAAGCGGCGGCTGATCGCTCCGGCGTTCCCGCCGCTCGCGGCCCGCGCGCTGCGTGACGGCGGCCTGCTGCGGCTCGCAACCGACTGGGAGGACTACGCACGGCAGATGCGCGACGTGCTCGCCGGCGCCGACACGTTCGAGCCGGTCTTCGGCGGTGCGTGGGCCGATCGGTTCGACGGCCGCGTCATGACGGCGTTCGAGCGCAAGGGGCTCGCGAAGGGGCGGGACATCCGCGACCTCGTCTACCGCCGTCGCGCCCGCCCCGTCGGCGCCGCGACATGAGCCCCTCGGCGCCGGAGCGTT
>CANSLE010000329.1 GCA_947647645.1 uncultured Microbacterium sp. | reverse complement strand
GGCGGGAGGGGAGCGGCGCGGAGTCCGGAGGGACACGAACCGCGCCGCTCCTTTAGGGTGAAGCCATGACCACGCCCGCGCAGGAGATCGGCCTCGAGCCCGAAGAGGTCGACCCGGCGGTCGGCCTCAGCGCCGAGGACGCCGCCGCACGCGTCGCGGACGGGCGGTCCAATGCCTATCGGGCGGAGACCAGCCGCAGCGCGGCGAGCATCATCCGTGCGAACGTCTTCACCCTCTTCAACGGCATCGTCTTCGCCTGCTTCGGCATCCTCTTCGCGCTCGGTCGCTGGCAGGACGCCCTCTTCGGCTTCGCCGCCCTCATGAACGCGGTCATCGGCTCGGTGCAGGAGTTCCGCGCCAAGGCCGCGCTCGACAAGCTCGCCCTGCTCAATGCCGCCAACGCCCGCGTGCGACGAGACGGTGCCGAGCAGGAGATCGCCCAGAGCGAGGTCGTGCTCGGAGACATCCTCGTGCTGCGCGCCGGCGACCAGGTGTCCGCGGACGCGCGCATCGTGGGCGCGCGCGGCCTGCAGATCGACGAGTCGATGCTGACGGGCGAGTCGGATGCCGTTGACAAGCACCCCGGAGACGAAGCGCTGTCGGGCTCGATCGTGGTCGGCGGCGAGGGCGACGCGCAGGTCATCCGCGTCGGTGCCGATGCCTATGCGAACGCGTTCGCCGGAGAGGCGAAGCGGTTCTCGCTGGTGGGCTCCGAACTGCGGGACTCGATCAACCGCGTGCTGACGTGGGTCGGGTGGGGCATCGGCCCGATCGGCCTGCTCGTCCTCAACGCGCAGATGCAGGTCTCCGGCGGCTGGCGCGCCGCGTGGGAGTCCGGAACCTGGGTGCAGGCGGTGGTCAACACGATCGCCTCGCTGACGGCGATGATCCCGCTCGGACTCGTGCTGATGACCTCCATCACCTTCGCCGTGGGCGCGGTGCGCCTCGCCGCGCGCCAGGTGCTCGTCAACGAGCTGCCCGCCGTCGAGGGCCTCGCGCGCGTCGACGTCATCTGCCTGGACAAGACCGGCACCCTCACGGAGGGAGAGATCGTCTACGACGACGCGTATCTGCTCGACGAGATCGCCGGTTGGCGCCGGACGCTCGGCTGGTATGGGGCGGCCCCCGACGCCAACGCGACGGCCCGCACCCTGCGCGAGCCGTTCGCCGCAGAGGCCACCGAGCACCCGCGCCAGGCGGGGGAGAGCATCGCGTTCTCGTCGGCGCGCAAGTGGAGCGCCGTGTCGTTCGGCGAGGACGGGGACGCCGCGGGCACCTGGGTGCTCGGGGCGCCAGAGATGGTGTTCGGTGCGGCGGCCAGCGATGTCGCCGATCCGCTGGGATCCGCGGTCGTCGAGCGGGCCTCGACCGGTCGGCGCACCCTCGTGCTCGCGTACGCGCCGGCCGAGCTCACGGCCGACGACGCCGAGCAGGAGCGGCTGCCGGACGGGTTGCGTGCGGTGGCGGTGCTGACCTTCCGTGAGAAGGTGCGCGCCGATGCCGCCCAGACGCTCGCCTACTTCCGCGCGCAGGGGGTCGGCATCCGCATCATCTCGGGGGACAACCCGCGCACGGTCGCGGCGATCGCGCGTGAGGTGGGCGTGGATGCCGCGGAGGGCTTCGACGCCCGTGATCTCCCGGACGACGAGGCGGCGCTGGCGGACGTGCTCGAGGAGCACAGCGTCTTCGGGAGGGTGACCCCCGACCAGAAGAAGCGGATGGTCGTCGCATTGCAGTCCCGCGGGCATACCGTCGCGATGACCGGAGACGGTGTCAACGACGCGCTGGCCATCAAGACCGCCGATATCGGCATCGCGATGAACTCCGGCGCGGCCGCGACGAAGGCGGTGGCCCGCCTCGTGCTGCTGGACGGCCGGTTCTCCCACCTGCCCGACGTCGTCGCCGAGGGACGTCAGGTGATCGCCAACATCGAGCGGGTCTCGATGCTCTTCCTCACCAAGACCACGTATGCAACGCTCCTCGCGATCCTCTTCGGCGTCCTGCTCCTGGAGTTCCCCTTCCTTCCCCGGCAGCTGTCGATCACCGACGGGCTGACGATCGGCATCCCCGCCTTCTTCCTGGCCCTCATGCCGAACGCCCAGCGCTACATCCCCGGGTTCCTGAAGCGTTCCCTGAGCTTCGCGATCCCGGCCGGAGTGATCGTCGCGGCCACCCTCACCACGTACACGCTGATCGTCCGCGGGGCCGGTATCGGCGTCGACGAGCTGCGTACCGGAGCGACCATCATCCTCGCGGTCGTCGGCATCTGGGTCCTCGCGGTGCTGAGCCGCCCGCTCAACCGGTACAAGGGCGCCGTCGTCGGGGGCATGTTCATCGCGCTCGTCGTGATCTTCTCCGTCGCGCTGTCGCGCTCGTTCTTCCTGCTCGTCGACCCGAGCCAGACCACGGCCTTCGTCGTCACGGCGGCGTGCATCGTGGCCGTCGTGCTCATCGAGGTCGTCCGTGCCGTCCAGCGCCGCTACGTGGCGCGTGCACTCGCCAGCGCGTCGCCGCACACCGTCTCGCACACACGCGAGGTCTCCCGCCCGGTCCCCGTCACGATCGCGGTGGCGCTGGTCTACCTGGGGGGACTCGCCAACGCGATGTTCGGCGTCCTCTTCCTCCTGACCCGCTACGACGTGCCCGGGTCCATGGTCATGAGCGTGTCGCTGATCGGCGTGGGCATCATCCTGTTCGGACTCCTGTCGGTGGCTGCCGCATCCGGGCTCGGTCGCGGCAGCGGGCTGTCGCGCCTGTTCGTGAGCCTGCTCGCGGTCGCGCTGATCGCTCTGCAGTCGTGGAGCCTCGTCGTGGATCACGACTGGGACGGGTGGTCGCTGGCACAGATGGCGATCTCCGCTCTCATCCTCGTCGCACTGTGGGTACCCCCGGCGAACCGTTTCTTCCGGCCCGTGCTCCGCGCGAGCTGACCCCCACAGCGAGAGGAGTCGGGATGAGCGCGCTCATCGTGGCCGGAGGCCCCGTGTTCGACGGCGTTCGAGCGATCGGCGCCGAGGCGGTCGGCATGCGCGGCGGG
>CANSLE010000328.1 GCA_947647645.1 uncultured Microbacterium sp. | reverse complement strand
CTGGTCGTCGGGGGTGACTGCGGCGTCGCCGTGCCCGCCATCGCCCACGCCGCCCGCCGGCACCGGACCCTCGCCGTCGTGTGGTTCGACGCACACGCCGACCTCCACACCCCGGACACGTCCCCCTCCGGCGCCTTCGGCGGGATGGCGCTGCGCGCGGTCTTCGAGCCGGGACCGATACCGGGAAGCGGCGCGGTGCCGAGCACCCGCATCGTCCTCGTCGGCGCTCGCGACCTCGACCACGGCGAGCAGTCCTGCCTCGCCGAGAGCGGGATCTGCAGCATCGCCGCCGACGCCCTCGACGCGGGCTCATCCGTTGCCGCGGCGGTGGCCGCCACGGGCGCGGACGCGGTCCACATCCACGTCGACCTCGACGTCCTCGACCCCTCCGTCCTCACCGGCGTCGCACGGCCGACACCCTTCGGGCTCACCCTTGACCAGCTGACGGCCACGATCCGCGCCGTGCGCGACCGCGTGCCCCTGGCCGGCGCCTCCATCGCCGGTTTCGCGCCGTCGTCGCCGGCCGCCGCGGTCGACGATCTCGGCACGATCCTGCGCGTCGTCGGGGCTCTCGCGTGATCGCCGCACCGCCGCCGGGCTGGCGGGAGCGCGCGTCGCGCGCCGTCGACCGCGGACGTCGGCTGGACGCGCTGATCCCCGGCATCCTGCTCGACTCTCGCGTGAGCCTGCTCGGCTTCTGGTGGGGCACCGCCGTGGGCTGGACCTGGGGGGCCCTCTGGTCGACGGGACGCATCGAGCGACGGAGCGGGCTGTGGGTGTTCACCGGCATGCCGTCGTGGACGTTCCGTCGGGGCGGCGTCTGCGTCGGCGGCTGCTTCCTCACCGGCTCCGCGCGGATCAGCGAGGACGTGCTGCGCCACGAGTCGATCCACGCGCGGCAGTGGCGGCGCTACGGGTTTCTGATGCCGCTCCTGTACGCGATCGCCGGACGCAGCCCGCTGACGAACCGCTTCGAGATCCTCGCGGGCCTCGAAGACGGCAACTACGTGCCGCGCGGGACGTCTGCGACGCGGGAATCGGCGCCGGACGGGACCGTCAGCGCGAGCTGACCAGCCCGAACCGCGCGGGTGTGTGCACCGACGCGGCCGCGACGCCGAGGCGTTCGGTGAGGTGGTCGAAGATGTCGGCGGTGCCGAGGAAGCCCCCGAGCAGGTGGATGCGGGTGCCGTCGACGCAGGCGGCATCCTCGCCGTCCGCGCAGAGCATCTCGTCGGCCCAGGCCGTGACGGCACGGCTCAGGGCCTGGCCGGGAGCGCAGGCGCGACCGGTTCCGGGCGCGCCCGTGCGACGAGAGCGGTCGAGCCAGGTCACCACCATGCGGGCGGGAACGGCGATCGGCGCGATCCACGACGCGTCGGGAACCTCGACGAACACCCGACCGGTCGAACAGATCGGCAACGTCGCGATGAGCACCTCGAGCTCGGCGAGCGCGTTCTCGTCCGCGGTGATCAGGTGCTGCACGCGGGCATGACGCGACGCCTTGCAGGCGCTGGCGTCGTGCACGGCACGTACGGCGGAAGAGGTCATGATGAGACCATCATACGCCGGTTAAGGCGAGCCTTACCTCAGTGATCGACGAGAAGCGCCCGCAGCCCCTCGAGCTCGTCCCCGGCGAGGCCGTGCGCGTGCAGATAGCCCGCGGCGGACCCGTGGCGCTCCCGCACGTCCCTCAGCAGCTCCCGCATCACGGGCGCGGGCGATCTCGTCGCGAGGTCCTCCAGGTGGCGAGCGTGCGGGTGGATGCCGCGGAGATACGCGAGCACGCGCGCGTTGCGCTCGGCGGGCAGCATCGTCTCGGTCCGCGCGTAGTCGTCCACGATCGCCTCCTCGTCGACGCCCACCGCGGCCAGCAGCAACGCGATCGCGACACCGGTGCGGTCCTTGCCGACGGTGCAGTGCACGAGCACCGGCGGTCCGGCGAGCACGGCGCGGACCGTCTCGACCAGCCGCCCGGCCGACTCGTCCACGAGGCCGCGGTACATGTCGGCGAGGGAGCGGTCCTCGACGAAGAAGGACGCGATCGATCCGAGGAACAACGGCACGCGCACCGTGTCGATCTCCAGCCCGCCGAGGCGGCTGGGCTCCAGCGCGACCTCATCGTCGGCGCGGAGATCGACGATCCGACGGATGCCGAGGCCGGCGAGCGCGCGTCGTCCGTCGTCGCCGAGCCGTGCCAGGTTGCCGGAGCGGAACAGCACGTTCGCCCGCGTCGCGCCAGCCCCGGCGGGCAGGCCCCCCACGTCGCGGAAGTTGAGGGCGCCGGGCACCGGACTCATCCGGCCGCGCTCCCGCCTCCGTCCGGCCGGGTGGCCGTCCGCGGCGGCACCGGGTAGGCGCCGGCGATCGTGATGCGGTTGAAGGCGTTGATCGACACGAGCAGCCAGCTCAGGGCGACGTACTCCTGCTCGGACAGGATGCCGCCGACGCGGTCGTAGACCTCGTCGGGGACGCCGTCCTCATGGATGAAGACGTAGCACTCCGCGAGCTCGAGGCCGGCACGCTCGCGTGCGGAGAAGACGCCCGACTCCCGCCACGTCGCCAGCTGGGCGATGTCATCGACGGTGAGTCCCGCCGCGACCCCGCGGTCGACGTGCACGCGCACACAGTAGGCGCAGCCATTGAGCTGCGACGCATGGATGAGGACGAGCTCGCGCAGCCGCGCGTCGATGCCCGCGTCGGCCGCGATCGTGCCGACCGTCGCGGAGAACGCCTCGAGCGCGTCGTAGGCGGGGCGGGCCGACCGGGACAGATGGACGCGACGCTCGGTGCTCATGCGCCCAGCCTAGGACGGCGAGCGGACGGGAGTGCTCACCGGTCGTCGAGCGAGCGGCGCGCGCACCTCGAAACGCGGCACAATGGCCCGATGGACGAGTTCTCCTTCCTCCCCGCCCAGGCGCGCGAGCTCGGCATCGACGCCGTCCCGCCGGTCCGCAGGCTCGACCGCGCGCTCGGCGACGGGCGCACGGTGAGCGCGTTGCAGTACGGCGACCCCGCGACCGGCGCGTTCGCTCCCCCGCAGATCA
>CANSLE010000327.1 GCA_947647645.1 uncultured Microbacterium sp. | reverse complement strand
CCTCAGCGCGTCGGGCGAGTGCAGCATCGAGGGCGCGCTGCTGACGATCGACCGCCGTCCGGACCGCGTCGAGGCGGGATGCCGCAGCATCCGATGCTCCGCGCAGCGTGGTGATGCGCATGTCGTGCTCGGAGACGAGTGCGCTCTGGGCGGCGATGTCGGCGTCGAGGGCGTCCAGCTCCGCGCGTGCGCGCACCACATCACGGGCCGCCGCCTCCGCGGCATCCTGGGCCCCGCCGAGTCCCGCGGAGATGTCGTCGATCTCGGAACGCGCCTCGTCGATCGACGCCTGGCTGACGGTGGAGACTTCGATGCCGAGCGTGTCGTCGTCCTCGAGGAGTGCGAGGCGCTGGCCGGCGAGCGAGAACAGTCCGCGCAGCCGCTCCTGCACGCGCTCGAGGCCGAAAGCCACGGCGCGCGCGCCGTCCACGGCCTCCGAGCGCTGCTGGGTCTCGAGCGCGTCGATGCGGAGCTTGAGCTGCTCGGACCGGTCCTGGAGGACCAGACGCTCCGCGCTGCGTTCCTGCTCGTTGCGCGCGTGGTCGGCCAACTGCGCCCGCAGCCCCACGAGTTCGTCGGCGAACAGCCGTGCCTTGGCATCGCGCACGACCGCAGCGATCGTCGCAGCCTCGCGGGCGATCTCGGCCTGCTTGCCGAGGGGCTTCAGCTGCCGTCGCAGCTCTCCGGCGAGGTCGCTCAGCCGGGTGAGGTTCGCCTCCATCGCCTCGAGCTTGCGGAGGGTCTTCTCCTTGCGACGGCGGTGCTTGAGGATGCCGGCGGCCTCCTCGATGAAGCCGCGTCGATCCTCTGGACTCGCCTGCAGCACGCTGTCGAGACGGCCCTGACCGACGATGACGTGCATCTCCCGGCCGAGGCCGGAGTCGCTCAGCAGCTCCTGCACGTCGAGCAGTCGACAGCTGGAGCCGTTGATCGCGTACTCGCTCGCACCGTTGCGGAACAGCGTGCGGCTGATCGTCACCTCGCTGTACTCGATGGGAAGGGCGCCGTCGCTGTTGTCGATCGTGAGCTGCACCTCCGCACGACCGAGGGGACCGCGTGTGGAGGTGCCGGCGAAGATGACGTCCTCCATCTTGCCGCCGCGCAGGGTCTTCGCCCCCTGCTCGCCCATCACCCAGGCCAACGCGTCGACGACGTTGGACTTGCCGGACCCGTTGGGACCCACGATGCAGGTGACACCGGGCTCGAGGGCGAACGTGGTCGGCTGTGCGAACGACTTGAAGCCCTTGAGCGTCAGGCTCTTCAGGTGCATTCGCGGGTCCTCCAGGGGTGGGTGTGCGCTCCACGCTATCGGAACGACACGCCAATACCCGCTTGACGCGCGACAAGGGCACCCGCTAGCGTGACACACCGCGTCTGAAGTCGAGAAAGGAGGTCCCCGACATGATTCGTATGAACGCCACTCGCCGCACCGCTTTCGCGATGCGCACCCTTCCGTTCCGTGAGCCCGCGGGGATCGTCTCCTTCGACGCCTTCCGCGGCGCCTGCTGACGCGCCCATAGGAGAACTCCGCCCGTCGCACGGGCGCGGACGTCCTCGCGCAGTCCTCCGGCACCGACATCTTCGTTGTGTGTGCCCCCGCCGTAGCCCGGCAGAACACCTGCCCCGCGCGCATGTGCGCGCCCTCACCGAAAGCACCACGATGCACACCTTCATCGCGTCGGTTCTGCACGCCAACGATCCCGAACGCCGCCGCATCCGTCTCGCCGAGCGCGAGCGCGAGCAGCGCGAGCTCGAATGGCAGCGCCGCCGACAGATCCTTCCGTACCTCTGACCACCCCGCCGGGGGTGTCCGCGACGACACCCCCGGCCTCATCCCAAGGAAGCCCTCATGACCAGCACGACTCCCGCGCTCGAGTTCCGACCCCTCACGATCCCCACCTCGATGGATGCCGGCGATGCCGCGGACTTCCGCGAGTTCACGCGGGTGCGCAATCTCGTCTACCGCGAGATCGCCGGCAACGACGACGACGCCATGACGCCGGAGGAGCTGCTCCCCCACTACCAGCCGGATCCCGACGAGATCCGCATCGCCTGGATGGCGCTGTCCGACGGCGAGGTCGTCGGCCGTGTCGGCATCGACGTCCCGCTCGAGAGCGGCTCGCGCAACGCCTTCTGGCTCGTGGAGCTGCTCGCCGCGCACCACGGTCGCGGCATCGGTTCCGCCGGCTATGAGCTCGTCGAGCAGACGGCGCGCGCACACGGGCGCACCGTCCTGCAGTCGTGGGCGCAGCATCCCGACGCGCCGGGTGAGCGCCTGCCGGCGCCGACCGGGTTCGGTTCCATCCCGAAGGATCACGCGGCGCGCTTCTACCTGCACCACGGCTACGCCCTCGAGCAGATCGAGCGTCAGAGCGAACTCGATCTGCCCGCGAGCGACGCCACGGTGGCCCGACTCCTCGACGAGGCGGTCGCGGCGTCGGCGGGCTATCGCGTCGTGCAGTGGCAGGCGCCGACACCGGCGGAGTACGCCGAGGGGTTCGCCTGGATGAAGTCGCGCATGTCCACGGACGCCCCCAGCGCCGAGCTCGAGTTCGACGAGGAGGTGTGGGATGCCGAGCGTCTCGCGCGTCACGATGCGAAGTACGCCGAGTCGGGTCGCATCAAGCTCGTGACCGCTGCTCAGCACATCCGAACCGGCACGCTCGTGGCGTTCAACGAGCTCGTGCTCGGCACCGATCCGGCCGGCCCCAGCCATCAGGAGGACACCCTCGTGCTCCGCGAGCACCGCGGACACAAGCTCGGACAGCTGGTCAAATGCGCGGGTCTGCGGACCTGGCGCAGCGAGATCGCCCCGGCATCCCCGAAGGTCATCACCTACAACGCGGAGGAGAATCGGCCGATGCTCGACATCAACGAGGCCATCGGCTTTGTGCCGGTGGCCTACAACGGGGCGTGGAAGAAGGTGCTCGCGTGAGTCGCCGGGTCGGCGCCGCTCGAAACATACCGGGCCCCCCCCCGGGTCCCCGGGGGCCCCCCCAGCAAAGTGGTGTGGCCGTTATTTAGAATTTGCCCGCCCAAAAGGCGCCCCCC
>CANSLE010000326.1 GCA_947647645.1 uncultured Microbacterium sp. | reverse complement strand
GCAGCATCCGTGCTGTGTGCGCGCGCTGGGCGCGGGCGAGCGCGAGGGGCCCCGCGCCGAGCTCGGCGACGAGCAGCCGGGTCAGGTGGCGCGGCGAGTAGCCGAGGCGACGGGCGAGTCCGGGCACGCCCTCCCTCTCCACGACACCGTCGGCGATGAGCCGCATCGCACGCCCGGCGATGTCGCCGCGCAGATCCCACTCGGGAGAGCCCGGTGCGGCCTCCGGGAGGCAGCGCTTGCACGCCCGATAGCCCGCCTCGTGCGCGGCGGCCGAGGTGGGGTAGAACGTCACGTTCGACGGCTTCGGCGTGCGGGCCGGGCAACTGGGCCGGCAGTAGATGCCGGTCGAGCGGACGGCGGTGACGAACTGGCCGTCGAACCGCGTGTCGCGGGCATCGATGGCCCGATAGCGCTCGTCGAACGTCATCGCGGCGGGGACGTCGACGGGGCTCATGCGTCTAGCCTGACACGCCCCACAGGCTCTCGCTCGCGGGAATCGGACATGGCGCCGGATGCCGCGGCGGCGGCGAGGTCAGTGGAAGAAGTGGCGCTCCCCGGTGAAGAACATCGTCACCCCGGCATCCCGCGCGGCATCGACGACCTCCTGGTCGCGCACGGATCCACCCGGCTGCACGATGGTGCGGATGCCGGCGTCGATCAGCACCTGAGGTCCGTCCGCGAGCGGGAAGAACGCGTCGGATGCGGCCACCGAGCCGGACGCGCGGTCGCCGGCACGCTCGACCGCGAGGCGGCACGAGTCGACGCGGTTGACCTGGCCCATGCCGATGCCGACGGTCGCGAGCCCCTGGGCCAGCACGATCGCATTCGACTTCACGGCGCGGCAGGCCTTCCACGCGAAGATCAGGTTCTCCATCTCCTCAGGGCTGTCCGGGCGCGCGCCGGAGACCAGCTCCCAGTTCTTCGCGACCGACTCGATGTCGTCGGGGAAGCGGTCGGCGTCCTGCAGCAGGAGGCCTCCGGAGAGGAGGCGGACGTCCATCGGCTCCTGATGCCAGTCAGCCGGCAGACGCAGCACGCGCAGGTTCTTCTTCAGTTTGAAGACCTCGAGGGCTTCCGGCTCGAAGTCGGGTGCGACGATGACCTCGGTGAAGATGTCGCGGAGGTTCTCCGCCATCTTCAGCGTCACGGTGCGGTTGGCCGCGATCACGCCGCCGAACGCCGAGACGGGGTCGCACTCGTGGGCGCGCAGGTGCGCCGAGGCGATCGGGTCGAGCGCGTTGGGGGCCGCGACCGCGATGCCGCAGGGGTTCGCGTGCTTGATGATCGCGACGGCCGGCTTGACCATGTCGAAGGCCGCGCGCAGTGCCGCGTCGGCATCGACGTAGTTGTTGTACGACATCTCCTTGCCCTGCAGCTGCTCGGCCTGTGCGATGCCGTGCGCGCCGACGCGCGTGTAGATCGCGGCGCGCTGATGCGAGTTCTCGCCGTAGCGCAGCGTGGCGAGGCGCTCGGCCTTGATCGTCAGGTGCTGCGGTAGATCGCCCTCCGACTCCAGCGTCTCCTCCGCGAACCAGGTCGCGACGGCCCGGTCGTAGGCGGCCGTGTGGGCGAAGGCGCGGGCGGCGAGCTCCCGGCGCTGCGCGAGCGAGGTGCCCCCGTCGGCCAGGGCCTCGATGATCGCCGGGTACGACTCGGGCGAGACGGCGATCGCGACGTTGGCGAAGTTCTTGGCGGACGCGCGCACCATCGCCGGGCCGCCGATGTCGATCTGCTCGACCACGGCGTCGCCGACGGCGCCCGAGGCGACCGTTTCCACGAACGGGTAGAGGTTCACGACGACGAGCTCGAAGGGCAGGATGCCGAGCTCCCCGAGCTGCTCCTCGTGGTCTTCGAGGCGGAGGTCGGCGAGCAGCCCCGCGTGCACGCTGGGATGTAGCGTCTTCACGCGTCCGCCGAGCGACTCCGGGAACCCGGTGATCTCGGCGACGTCCTTCACGGGGATGCCGGCCTCGCGCAGCAGCGCCGCGGAGCCCCCCGTCGAGACGATCTCCACGCCCGCGGCGTCCAGCGCCTGCGCGAGCGGCAGAAGGTCGGTCTTGTCGCTCACGGAGACGAGCGCGCGTCGCACGGGGACGAGGTCGCGGGATCGGTAGAGGGCGGGATCGACGGCAGGACCGGCCATGCGGGGCTCCAGTGTTCGGGGTGGATCGGGATCGGGTCTGTCAGGACATGGATGCCGCGGCGAGCTCGAGCTCGCCGTCGGCGATGGCGCGGACGACGTCGATGAGCAGTCTCCGCTCGACGGGCTTGATGCGCTCGTGGAGCGTGTGCTCGGTGTCGTCCGCACGCACAGCGACGCGCTCCTGCGCGAGGATCGGTCCCGAGTCCACGCCGTTGTCGACGACGATGACGCTGGCACCGGTCTGGGCGACACCGGCGGCGAGCGCGTCACGGACCCCGTGAGCGCCCGGGAACTCGGGCAGGTAGGCCGGGTGCGTGTTGATCAGGCGCGGCGACCAGGCGTCGACGACGGAGGCCGGCAGCAGCCGCATGAGGCCGCTGAGCACGACGAGGTCGGGGGTCCACACCCGCAGCTGCCGGTCGAGCTCCTCGCCCCACGCCTCGCGGCTCGCGTGCTCGCGAAACGGCACGAGGAAGGTCGGGATGCCGAAGGCTTCGGCATGGGCGAGTCCGTCGGCCTCGCGGTCGGCTCCCACCACGACGACGCGGGCGGGGAAACCGGGCTCGGCAGCGGCCTCGAGGAGGGCTCGGAGATTGGAGCCGGTGCCCGAGATGAGAACGGCGACCGTCAGCACCCGGTCAGTCTACCGGCGTGACGGCGCGCTCCCGCGGACGAGCGGGCGAGAACACGGCGATGGCGCACCCGATGGCGAGCTCGACACCGACGCACAACGCGAAGGGACCGACTGGCGGACCGATGCTGTCGAGGCGGCCCGGACCGATCGAGCCCGACGCGAGGACCGCGAGCACGGCGGCGACGGCGCCCCCCAACACCACCACGGCCGCGAGCGCCGCCAGACGGGGAGCCACGGAGCCCACCCCCGCGGGCAGGACGCCACCGGCGAGCAGGC
>CANSLE010000325.1 GCA_947647645.1 uncultured Microbacterium sp. | reverse complement strand
CGAGAAGGACAAGAAGGGCAAGAACAAGAAGGGTAAGAAGAAGCCCCGTCAGGACTGACGCCGGCGCCAGGGCGCCACCGCGACGACCACCGAGGTCCCGGCGACGGCCACCATGAGCAGCTCCGTGAACCATCCGGGCCCGGCGTCGGCGGGCCAGACGGCGTCCAACGCGAACGCGGTGACGAGCTGGCCGACGACGACGCCCAGGCCGAGGAGAAGGACCCCGGTGTGGGCGACGAGGGCCGCCGACAGGAAGATATAGACGACACCGACGATACCGCCGAGGTAGAGCCACCCCTCGTCGGGGAGAGCATCGGGTGGCCCGGCGATCGCCATATGGATGGCCGCCGCGACGGCGAGCACGATCGTGCCGCCCAGGAAGTTGACGAACGTCGCGGTGAGCGGCGTGCCGACGCGCTGCCGCAGGCGACCGTTCGTTGCCTGCTGCCAGGCGATGCCGATGCCCGCAAGAAGCGGCAGTACCAGCATCCACAGCGGCACGCGCTCGAGGACACCGCCCTGCAAGGAGATCCCGACCGCGATCAGCGCCAGCGCTCCGCCCGCGACGCGGGGCATGGTGACGGCCACGACGCCGCCTGGGCCGTATCCGAGGCGGTCGAGGACGAGCCCGTTGAGCGTCTGGCCGGCGACGACACCCACGGTGAAGAGGGAGACGCCGATCACGGCGACCGCGAGGCCCTGAGTGGCGACGGTGAGCGCGCCCGCGAGGCCCCCAGCCAGCATCCACCACGGGATCGTGCGATCGCGGATGCCGCGGATCAACGCGGTGAACCCGCGACGGCCCGACGGCGTGACCGCCGATAGGACGACCAGCGCGGCGAGTCCGGATCCGAACGAGATGACGGCGGCCACGAGTCCGTCGCCGATGCGAAGACCCAGCTGTCCGTTGATGCGAGCCTGCAGCGCGGTGAGGACGCCGACGACCACGGCACCACCGAGAGCCACACTAGCCGGGAGCCGGTGTGTCGTCGGGGGTGCCACGGGTCCTCAGCCTAGCCGGGCATCGCGGAGGACCTCGGTTCAGTCGTAGCCGAGGATGCAGATCGCTTCGGTGATCGTGTCGGGTTCGGTACGCGGCTCGTGCTCGTCCACGGAATCGAATCTAGAGGTCGCGCGTATCCGATGCCGGGCGCATCGCCGTGCATAACGCACGAGTGACCCGTCAGATCCAGCCGCGCTCCTCTGCCCGCTCCGCGGCGCCGATCCGCGAGGTCGCATGGAGCTTCGCGATGGCCGACGAGAGGTGATTGCGGGCCGTGCCGTGGGCGATCCCAAGCGACTGCGCGATGCGCTTGGTGGCCAGCCCCTCCTTCGTGAGTCGGAGCACATCGGCTTCCCGCGCGGTCAGGGGACTCTGTTCCTCCGTGAGGGCGGCCGCAGCGAGCCGCTGGCTTCAACGTGCCCGGGCGGGCGTGCCGGGTGACGATGATGACGTGAGGTCCCGTCGGCGGCAGCATCCCCGCAGCCTGGATGCCGTCCATGACGGGCATCTCGAGGTCGAAGAGGACGACATCCGGTCGATGCTCGAGTGTCGCGTGGACAGCAGCTCGTCCGTCGCTGACATCGGCGATCACCTCGATATCGGGTTCGAGGGACAGCAGCGCGACCAATGCTCCACGGATCAACTCTTCGTCGTCGGCTATCAGCATCCTGATCACCGCTCATCCTCCCTCTCACGAGGAACATGCGCCGGCATACAGACGGTCAGCGTGAATGTCCCCTCCCGACGTTCCGTATGGACGGTCCCCTGTTCACAGTGCTCCACTTCGCCACCGGATGGGCGGGGGTGCCCATCGTCCTCTGGGTGGGTGCTGTCGTCGCCGCTGCGATCGGCGCCGGTGCTCTGGTCGTGCGCGCTGCTGGTCTCCCCTGGTTGCGGTCGCGCCGGCGGGTCTGGTTGCGCGTCACGAGACTCTCGCTGGCGGCTGTCCTCTGCGGAGGGGTGATCGTGATCGAGGGGACGGACTGCCTGCCCGCTCACGCCTCTTCGAGGGTGTCGGAGAGGGATGCGGCGGCGGCGCGCGACCGCCGGTATCCCCACAGGACCAACCCCGCGGCAAGGAACGTGAGGACGAGGCCGCCGATCGTGGTGGCGGTCTCGAACTCGGCGTCCTGCGCGGGCGTCCAGCTGTCGGCGGCGACGCTGCCGGTGAAGATCGCCGCGAGCACGGTGCCGGCAACGGCGATACCGATTCCTGTGGCGACTTCGGTAGCGGTGTCCACGAGCGAGGCGCCTATCGTGGTGCGGTTGCTCGGCATCCCCTTCATGACGTTGGTGCCCGCGACGACGCCGTTGAGGCGAATCCCGAACGCGACCAGGACGAGCGCCAGCGCGACCCACGGATAGCCGTCGTGACCGAAGACGGCGAAGATCGCCAAACCCGCCACGACGGCACCGGCGCTGAGCCACGCGACGCGGTCGAGACCGAAGCGGCGAACCAGAGGACTGACGAACAGGCCACCGGCGAGCAGCACGACGACCTGCGGCAGCATCCCGATGGCCGCCCAGAACGCCGACCACCCCCAATCCAACTGCAGCTGCAGGGTGACGTAGAAGCTGAGACCCGCCGTCGCCAGGCCCGTGGCGGCTTTGTAGAGAAGGCCGCTCGAGACGAGCGGCAGCGCCACGAGCTCGAGATCGAGAATCGGATGGCGAACCCTGCGGGCGCGTACCACGAAGAGGATGAGTGCGCCGAGGGCGACGGCGAGGAGCATCCACGGCAGTGGCGCGGTGACACCTACGTGGACGAACACTGTCGGCGCGGCAAGAAGAAGGACCATCGCGACGGTGCCGACGAAAGCCCCCCATCCATCGAGCGGGACGCGGTGCAGGTCGGCGGGGTCATCAGCGGCGATACCGGCACGGATGCTGATTCCAGCCAGTACCGCAACGGGAGCATTGACGAGAAGCAGCACCTGCCACGGCGCGAACGACAACACGAAGCCGCCGACCGCGGGGCCGATCGCCAGTCCGACAAGGCCGACCGTCGAGATCAGGGTCGTGGGGGGCCCCCGCGCCGCCACCGGCCCGCCCACGCGGGACCCCCCCGGGCGGGAAGCGGGCGTGGGGCTAGCG
>CANSLE010000324.1 GCA_947647645.1 uncultured Microbacterium sp. | reverse complement strand
TGCGCGGCTGCGAGCGCCGCCTTGGCCTGGGCGAGCTTCAACGCGGCCTCGGCGGCCTCCGCCTCGGCCTGCAGACGGGCGAGTTCGGCGTCGTCGACAGCACTCATGGCGCTCAGCCTAGCGACCGGAGCCGCTCGTTCTCGCGTTCCAGCATGCGGCTGCAGAGAGCGGCCACGACGAGGGTCGCACCGACCCCGACGAGCGCCCCGCCGATCGTGTCGCTCAGCCAGTGGGCATGCACCTGGGTGCGACTGAAGGCCATCGCGAACACCCACGCGCCGCCCACGACGGCGACGCCGACGCGGGGGAAGAGGATCACGGCGATCGTGGCGACCGTCGCCGCATTGGCGGTGTGCCCCGAGGGGAACGAGCCGTGGTCGGAGAAGACGATCATGTCCTCGGGCCGGGCGCGGCCGAACAGCGCCTTCAGCAACTGCACGAGGGCGACGCTGCCGAGCGAGGCGACCACGACGAACAGGGCGCCGCGGGGGCGGCGCAGCCAGAGCAGGAGCGCCACGCCGCCGAGCGGGACGACGAAGGTCGCGAACCAGCCGCCGCCGAGGAAGTTCATCGCGAGCGCGGCACCGTCGAGGAAGGCGAAGCGGTCGACGACGACGTTCCACCACTCGTCGACGTTCACGTCGGCCTCGATGACGACCTGGATGCCGATCCAGACGGTCACCGCGATGAGCAGGATGCCGACGACGAGGCGTTGGAGCGCGACGGTCGTCAGGTCGTCGTCGTACGGGGCTCTCATCGCCCCATTGTGCCCGATGGCAGCGCTCAGGGCGTGAGGCGCTCGACCGTCCACGGACGCACGATCGCCCACAGTGCCGTGCACCCGATCACGGCGCAGCCCACCATGACCGCCGCCATCGTGCTCGCCGTGATCCCGGCATCCTTCGCCACCCAGCCGACGATCGGCGAGATGAGCCCCGCGACGCCGAAGTTGGTCGCGCCGAGGATGGATGCCGCGGTGCCGGCGGCCTTGCCGTGGCGGTCGAGCGCCAGCACCTGTACACAGGGGAAGGTGAACCCGCACGCGGTCATGAAGACGAACAGCGGCACCATCGTGCCCCACAGCCCGAGTCCGAGCTGGTCGCACACGATGATGGCCACCGCCGCGAGCACGAGGACGCCGGTGGAGACGGCGAGCACCCACTGGGGGCCGAACCTCGCCGCGAGGCGGGCGGCGACCTGCACGCCGATCACGAGGCCCAGGGAGTTCGCAGCGAACAGCAGTCCGTACTGCTGCGCATCGAACCCGTAGGTCTCCTGGAAGAGGAACGAGGACGAGGAGAGGTAGGAGAACAGGCCACTGAAGGACATGCCGCCGATGATGAGCACGCCCACGAAGACGCGGTCGCTGAACACGGTGCGGTAGCGCTGCAGCACCGTCGTCGCCCCGCGCTCGTGACGGCGCGCCGCCGGGAGCGTCTCGGGGACGAGGACGATGGCGGCGACGAGCATGACGGCGCCGTACACGGCCAGGACGACGAAGATGCCCCGCCACGGCATGACGACCAGCAGTGCGGAGCCGATGAGCGGCGCGACCACCGGGGCCGCGCCGGAGACGAGGGCGAGCCGGCTGAGCATGACGACGAGGCGGCGGCCGCCGAAGAGGTCGCGGACGATCGCCATGGCCACCACGCCGCCCGCGGCGGCACCGACGCCCATGAACACCCGAGCGATCGCGAGCAGCGTGAGGTCGGGCGCGAGCGCCGCGGCGACGCTGGCGACGACGTGCAGCGCGGTGACCGCGAGCAGCGGCACCCGCCGCCCGACCTTGTCGCTGAGCGGCCCGACGACCAGCTGCCCCAGGGCGAAGCCGACCATCGTTCCGGTCAGGGTCAGCTGAATCGCCGCCGCCGAGGTGCGGAAGTCCGCCTGCAGCGTGGGGAACGCCGGCAGGTACAGATCGATCGTGAACGGGCCGAGGGCCGTCAGCGCGCCCAGCAGGATGATGTAGACCACGCGCCGCGGTGCCGAGATCGCATCGCCCGGGTGCAGCACGACCGGAGCGGTCGCGGGGTGCGCGCCCAGGGTGCGGATCGCGCCGGTGGTCGCGGCGCCGGAGGCGGGGGCGTTTCGGGGGGAGAGGTTCTCGCGCACGGTTTCCAGACGGGTGGGATGGCGGACGGCGGCCGCCCCCGGACGGGGCGATCCGGCGGGGCGACGAGGCAGGAGGCGGGCCCGGTCGTCGCGGAGCGGCGTCCAGACGGCACGCTCGAAACGATTCGAGCAGGCTTCGATCCTAACCTTTTCCCCAGCCTTCGAGCCATGCGTGCGCATACGATCGGAGGGCCGATCCGTTCGGGAGAGGCCCCCGCCCGCCATCGAGACGAGGACATCCCCATGACGCCGAGGCCCTCCGACGAGAGCTCCCGGGATCAGCGCACCAGCGGCAATCCCGCGACGAAGGCCAGGATCGAGCTGACCGCCACGCAGCAGCGCGAGCGGCAGAAGCAGGAGAAGCTCGCCGAGTACCAGCGCCAGCTCGCCCGCCGTCGCCGCAGCAGGCTCACGTGGTGGGTCGTCGGCGGCGCCGCCGCCATGGCCGTGGTGGCGGCGATCGCGGCATCCATCGTCTTCACCCCCACACAGGCCCCTCCCCAGGCCCGCGGCACCGGCGCGACGATCGCGGGCGTGGAGACCTTCGCGAACGGGACCGACCACGTCGCCGGCACGGTCGACTATCCTCAGAACCCGCCGGCCGGTGGCCCGCACAACCAGTACTGGCTCAACTGCGGCATCTACGACCAGCCGCAGACGAACGAGAACGCGGTTCACTCCCTCGAGCACGGGGCGGTGTGGGTCACCTACGACAAGACGCGGGTGAGCGGGGCGGACCTCGACGCGCTGAAGGCACAGCTGCCGTCGTCGTATGTGATCCTCTCGCCGTACGAGGGTCTTCCCAGCCCGATCGTCCTCAGCGCCTGGAACGCGCAGCTGAAGCTCGACAGCGCCACCGACAGCCGCATCCCCGCGTTCTTCCAGAACTACTGGCGCAGCCAGAACGTCCCCGAGTCCGGTGCCGCGTGCACCGGCGCTGTCGACGGCCCCGGCAAGCAGTCGTGACGGCGCCGGAGCCCGCAGCGCCC
>CANSLE010000323.1 GCA_947647645.1 uncultured Microbacterium sp. | reverse complement strand
CTCGTCGGCCGCGCCGGCTGCCGGAGCGCTGACCATGCCTCGCGGGGGACGCGACAGCCTCGGCCCCGACCAGCGCAGCGGCGTGCTGCGCAAGTCCGCTGCCCTCGGCACGGACTCCGGAGACGCCGCGTACATCGTCCGCGGGATCTGGCGCGAGCTCGTCGAGCAGGAGCGCATCCCGCTCGGCCGTGCCGCGACCGACCGCGCCCGCACGCGTGTGCACGTCGGCGCGATCGCCCTCACGGTGCTGCTGGCCGTCGCGTCGTATCCGGCACTGCTGGGCCTCTGACAGCATCCGCCTTACTCCGGATCCCGCAGGGTCGGCGTTCCGGTGCGGGGGTTCTGGGCCCCGGCATCCATCAGCGACGTGGGGGGCGCGACATCCGGCTCCACACCGTTCGCGCTGTCCTTCGTGCGGCGACGAGAGAAACGGCGGCTGCGAGGATCGAACGCCTCGCGGAGGGCGTCACCGAAGATGTTCGCCGACAGGGCGAGCGTGACGATGAACAGCGCCGGCCACCAGAACAGCCAGGGACGCACGGTGAAGGCCGACTGGTTGACGCCGATCAGCAGACCCAGCGAGACGTCAGGAGAGCGGATGCCGTAGCCCAGCAGCGAGATCGCCGCCTCGAGCAGGATGGCACCGGCGGCCAAAAGCGAGCCGGCGACGATGATCACCCCGGTGGCGTTCGGCAGGATGTGTCGGAAGATGATGCGTGCGTCCGAGGCCCCCGCCACACGGGCGGCCTCCACGAACTCCCGCTCGCGCAGCGAGAGGAACTCGCCGCGGACCAGACGTGCGATGACCATCCAGCTGAAGAAGCCCAGCATGATACCGAGGACCCACACGCCGACCGCGCCCGCCCAGTTGCCGACCACCGCCGCGATCACGATTGCGGGGATCACGATGAAGACGTCGGTGAGGCGCATGAGGACGGCATCCACCCAGCCACGGAAGTAGCCCGCGATGGCACCGACGGTCACGCCGACCACGAGGGCGATGCCCGTGATCAGCACCATGGCGACGAACGAGTTCTGGATGCCGCGCATCGTCATCGCGAAGTAGTCGCGACCGATGCGGTCCTGCCCGAACGGGTGGTCGCCGAACGAGAACGGGAACAGCGTCAGCGTCGGCTCGCCGCCGTTCACGCTGTTGGACAGGTCATACCAGTTGTGCTTCCACCAGCCCGGGATGGGGCCGATGCCGACGGCGCTCGACGCGAAGGCGACGACGGCGAGCAGGACGAGCGCCGCGATGAGGCCGACCTTCTGCGATAGGAAACGGCGCCAGATGATGCGGCTCTGGCTGACCGAGCGCGTCTCCTCGACGTCACCGGGGGTTTCGGAGATGGTGCTGGACATCAGCGGACCCTCACTCTCGGGTCGAGTGCCGCGTACGCGAGATCGGCAAGGAAGTTGAACAGGATGGCCATGAAGGCGATGACGATGAAGTAGCCCATGACCGGATAGACGTCACCCGGTCCGAGGGAGCGCTGGAACAGCGCGCCCATACCAGGGATCGCGAAGATGAACTCGGTGATGATCGCACCGCCCAAGAGCCCGCCGAGGTCGGTGGCGACGAGGGTGGTGATCGGGATCAGCACGTTGCGGAACGCGTGGCGGACGACCACGACGCGCTCCGGCATCCCCTTCGCACGGGCCGTTCGCACGTAGTCCTGGCTGAGCACCTCGATCATCCCGGCTCGCGCGTAACGCGTGTACCCCGCGAAGGAGATCGTGAGCAGCGAGATCGTCGGCAGCAGCAGGTGGAAGAAGACGTCCAGTCCGACGCGCCACATGTTGTCCGGCGCATATCCGGGCGTCGACGATCCCACGGTCGCGATCGGCCGCCCGTTCATGTCCTCCATGTAGCCGGGGAACGACTGCATGAAGCGGTCGATCAGAATGATGACACTGACGAGGAGCGCGACGAGGACGCCGATGCGCATGTTCTGCGCGCGGTCGTCGCCACCGACGAAGAACCCGGCAGCGAGGCCCACCAGGAGCGCGATGATGAAGAGGATCGCCAGAGTCCAGAAGGTCGACACGTCGAACAGGCTCTGCAGCCCGAAGTAGCTCCCGATGCCGACGACGGCGACGATGCCCGCCGTGAGCAGGGCCCGTCGTTGGTTGAGGCCGGCGATGAGCAGTGTGACGCCGAGTGCGGCACCCGCGCTGAGCACGATGACGCCCACCGGGCCGAACCCGGGCGTGAGGAACCACCCGGTCGCGCTCATGTAGATCAGCAGCCCCGCGGTGATCACGAAGCTCGTGCCGCCGGAGGTCAGCCGACGCCGCGCGTCGCCTCCGATGACCGCCTGAACGATGAGCGCCACGACGAGACCGACGATGATCGCGACGACGACCGGGATGACGGGGTTCTGCAAGAAGTCGTTGAAGCCGATGGCGACGAAGTTCTTGAGCAGCGCGGCGGCGAGGAACGACGGCAGCGAGTAGAGGAACAGGCTCAGGACGGTGAACGACACGTCGAAGCCGCTGTTCTCGCGGAGCGCGGACAGGATGCCGGTGGAGATGCCGAACAGGATGGCCAGCAGCAGCGCCGCCGTGACCATCTGCACCGTGGACACCATGGCGATGGGCAGCACATCGGTGACGGGCGCACCCTGGAAGGTCGTACCAAGATCACAGGCGTTTGCGAAGGGGATGAGGCACTTGGCGGCTCCCCCGACCCACATCGCCCAACGCAGCGGCGGCGCGATGTCGAGGTGGGCGAGCTGGATACGCGCCTCGATCAGCTGCTGCTTGTTGGGATTGTTCGAGGCGCGGAGGTCCTCGAGCGGGTCCGTGGAGATCGCGACGAGGTTGAACATCACGAATGATGCCGCGAGAAGGATGAGGATCGACACACCGACCCTACGGAGTATGAAACCGACCAAAGGTCACTCACTTCGACGTGCGATGGGACGGCGGCATCGGGTTGCGATCGTCCGTCCCATCGGTTGACAGACAGGGGCCAGGGTGGCGCCTTCGGGATCTACCGTAGACGCCACCCTGGCGTGGGTACTACTTGGTGTTCGTGCTCTGCTTGACGGACCACTCCCAGTTGTTCCAGATCGGACCGGTCTGGTTGCCCATGTACTTCA
>CANSLE010000322.1 GCA_947647645.1 uncultured Microbacterium sp. | reverse complement strand
TCCTCCCCGCCTGACGGCACCCCCCCGCCCCCCCCCCCCACCGCCCCGCGAGTAACACCTTTCGACGCGAGAAACACCGCGTGCCGGTGTTTCTGGGGCGGGAGCTGGTTTCTCGCGGGATGCCGCGACGCGGGATGCCGCGGCGCGGGATGCCGCGGCTCCCCACACCGTCGTGAAAGGCTCCGAGCCCTAGGCTGATCTCGTCACGGGATGATCTCGTCACCGACCAGGGAGTCGCACATGCAGGCATGGCCAGGATCCGCGTATCCGCTCGGGGCGACCTTCGACGGCAGCGGCACGAACTTCGCTCTCTTCAGCGAGGGTGCGGAACGGGTCGAGCTGTGCCTGTTCGGCGACCGGGGCAAGGAGACGCGCATCGAGATGCGCGACGTCGACGCGTTCGTGTGGCACGTCTACCTGCCCACCGTGCAGCCGGGCCAGCGCTACGGCTACCGCGTCCACGGGCCGAACGACCCGGCGAACGGTCAGCGGTTCAACCCGAACAAGCTGCTGCTCGACCCCTACGCGAAGGCCGTCGAGGGCCAGGTGCAGTGGGGCCAGGAGGTGTTCGGCTACGACTTCGGCGACCCGGACTCCCGCAACGACGAGGACTCGGCGCACGCGATGATGAAGGGCGTCGTCGTCAACCCGTTCTTCGACTGGGCCGGCGATCGGCAGCCGAAGACGCCGTACGCGGAGACGGTGATCTACGAGGCCCACGTGAAGGGCCTCACCGAGCGGCATCCGGAGATCCCCGAGGAGATCCGCGGCACGTACAGCGCGATCGCGCACCCGGCGATCATCGAGCATCTGAAGCACATCGGCGTCACAGCCATCGAGCTCATGCCGGTGCACCAGTTCGTCAACGACTCCACCCTGCAGGAGAAGGGCCTCAGCAACTACTGGGGCTACAACACGATCGCCTTCCTCGCGCCGCAGAACACCTACGCCTCGACCGGTCAGCGCGGCCAGCAGGTGCAGGAGTTCAAGAGCATGGTGAAGGCCCTGCACGCCGCCGGCATCGAGGTCATCCTCGACGTCGTCTACAACCACACCGCCGAGGGCAACCACCTGGGCCCGATGCTCTCGATGCGCGGCATCGACAACGAGGCGTACTACCGGCTCGAAGCCGACGACAAGCGGTACTACACCGACTACACCGGCACCGGCAACAGCATGAACGTCGGCAACCCGCACACGCTGCAGCTCATCATGGACTCGCTGCGCTACTGGGTGCTGGAGATGCACGTCGACGGGTTCCGCTTCGACCTCGCCGCGACCCTCGCCCGCGAGTTCTACGAGGTCGACCGGCTCGCCGCCTTCTTCGAGATCGTGCAGCAGGATCCGGTGATCTCGCAGGTCAAGCTCATCGCCGAGCCCTGGGACATCGGGCCCGGCGGCTACCAGGTGGGCAACTTCCCGCCCCAGTGGACGGAGTGGAACGGCAAGTACCGCGACACCGTGCGAGACCTCTGGCGCGGCGAGCCGGCGACCCTCGGCGAGTTCGCCTCACGGCTGACCGGGTCCGCAGATCTGTACGAGAACTCGGGCCGGCGGCCCGTGGCCTCCATCAACTTCGTCACCGCTCACGACGGCTTCACCCTCCGCGACCTCGTGTCGTACAACGAGAAGCACAACGAGGCCAACGGCGAGGACAACAACGACGGAGAGTCGCACAACCGGTCCTGGAACTGCGGCGTGGAGGGCCCCACGGACGACCAGGGCGTCCTCGGACTGCGCGCCCGCCAGCAGCGCAACTTCCTCGCGACGCTGCTGCTGAGCCAGGGCGTGCCGATGATCTCGCACGGCGACGAGCTCGGGCGCACGCAGGGCGGCAACAACAACGGCTACGCGCAGGACAACGAGATCACCTGGATCGACTGGAGCCACGTCGACCAGCCGCTGGTCGAGTTCACGGCGGCGCTCGCACGCCTGCGCCGCGAGCATCCGACCTTCCGCCGCAGCCGCTTCTTCGACGGCCGCCCCGTCCGCCGCGAAGAGGGAGCGCCGCTGCCGGACATCGCGTGGCTGCGTCCCGACGGCACCGAGATGCAGCCGGAGGACTGGGAGTCCGGTTTCGGGCGCGCCGTCGGGGTGTTCCTCAACGGCGCCGGCATCCGTGAGCGCGACCGTCGCGGCGAGCAGATCGAGGACCGCCACTTCTTCATCCTTTTCAACGCGGGCGACGAGGCACTCTCGTTCACGATCCCGCGGGCCGAGTTCAGCCCGACGTGGGAGATCGTGGTCGACACGACCGGCCAGCTCACCGACTCGCATCCGCGCGACGGCGGCGAGGCCATCGACGTGGCGGGGCGCTCGCTGATCGTCCTGCGCGACTACCAGGAGGACAAGCCCGACGTCGACCACTCGGTCGCCGCGTCGCTCGCCGCCCTGACCGTCCCGATCGACATCGTCCGCTCGCCGGCGCCGCAGACCGAGCTGCCGCACTGACCATGCGCGACGACAGCCGCGGCGCCCCCGCCTCGACCTATCGGCTGCAGGTGCGGGCGTCGTTCGATCTGGATGCCGCGGCCGCCGTCACCGGCTACCTGCACGATCTCGGCGTCGACTGGGCCTACCTGTCACCGATCCTGCAGGCGGCGGCCGGCTCCGACCACGGCTACGACGTGGTCGATCCGACGCGGGTGGACGCCGACCGCGGCGGCGCGGCGGGGCTGTCGCGGTTCGTCGCGGCGGCACGGGACGCGGGTCTCGGCATCCTCGTGGACATCGTGCCGAACCACCAGGGTGTCGCCGACCCGGCCGAGAACCCGTGGTGGTCGGACGTGCTCACCCACGGCCGTCGTTCGGCGCATGCGGCCGCGTTCGACATCGACTGGGAGCACGGCGCCGAACGCGTCGTGCTGCCGCCGCGCATCCACCACCCCGACTATCACCCCACGCCGATCCCGCCGGAGATGTACGTGCCGGAGCGGTATTGAAGCTGGACGCGAAAGCTGCACATCGCGACCCCGGCCTCACCTCACGTTCGTCATTCCGGGGGCGCGCCTCTTGGCGCGACCCCGGAATGACGTGGGGTTAGTTCGTGGTCCAGAATTCCGGCCGGGCCGGATTCAGGACGTAGGGTGGGCAAAGGCGCGTAGCGCCGT
>CANSLE010000321.1 GCA_947647645.1 uncultured Microbacterium sp. | reverse complement strand
CCACAGCACCCAACGAAAGGCACCCCTCATGTCCGCACTGCGCATCTCCCGCCTCGGAGCGCGCCTGGCCCTGGCGGCCACGGCGCTCACCGTCACCGCCCTCGCCCTCACCGGCTGCGGCTCTAGCGGCTCCCTGGAGCAGCCCGCCGCCACCGGCGACGCGACCGGCTCGTCCGCGACCATCACGATCGGCTCGCAGGCGTACTACTCGAACGAGATCATCGCGGAGATCTACGCCCAGGCGCTGAAGGGCGCGGGCTTCACGGTCGAGCGGAAGTTCAACATCGGTCAGCGCGACGCGATCATCCCGTCGCTGCAGAACGGCACGGTCTCGCTGACCCCGGAGTACACCGGCAACCTGCTGCAGTACTTCGACGACAACACCACCGCGACCACGACGGAGGACGTCTACGCGGCGCTGAAGAAGGCCCTGCCCGAGGGCCTGAGCGTCCTCGACCAGGCCTCTGCGACCGACCAGGACTCGTACAACGTGACGGCGGCGTTCGCCGCGGCGCACAACCTCAAGACGATCGCCGACCTCGCCACGGTGCCGAACCTCGTGCTCGGCGGCGCACCCGAGCTCGAGCGGCGCCCCTACGGTCCCACCGGCCTGAAGAACACCTACGGCGTCACCGTGAGCTTCAGCGCGACCGCCGGCACGACGGTCGACGAGCTCGTGGCGGGGCGCATCCAGCTCGCCGACGTCTACAGCGCTGAACCCGATATCAAGACGAAGAACCTCGTCACGCTGGAAGACCCCAAGGGGCTCTTCCTCGCCTCGCACGTCGTGCCGCTCGTGACCAGCTCGTTCCCGGCCGACGCCGCCGACGTGATCAACGCGGTGAACGCGAAGCTCACGCCCGAGGGCCTCATCGCCCTGAACGTCGAGTCCAAGGTGGACCAGAAGTCCCCGAAGGACATCGCCGCCGGCTGGCTGAAGGCCAACGGCCTGAGCTGAGGCGTCGGGCGTTTCGGCTCCTCGTTGCGCTCGTCGCTCCAGCGAGTCGAAACGCCACCCGGCGACGCCGGCGTCGTCGGTGAGCCGCTCAGAGGCGAGCGGGAAACCAGGCGGCGAGCTTCGCCATGTCGCGCCCCAGTCAGGCGCCGTTGGCGAGCGTCATGGCGTCGACCACCACGACCTCCCCCTCACGCCCGGCCCGGAGCCCACGGCACCGTCACCGCGCCCGCTGCACGGGCACACCCAGCCAGGCGGCGAGGTCGTCGATCTCGGCATCCAGCATCTCTCGCTCCTCCGGTTCGAGCTCGCCCAGCTCGTGGACGGCGGCGACCACGAGGTTCTCCTTCTTCTTGTCGAGCTCCGCGTCGAGCAGTCCCACGAAGCGATCGCCGACGAGGATGGGGTGGGTGAAGTACCCGTAACGGCGCTGCGCCTTCGGCTTGAACTGCTCGAGGACGTACTCGAACTCGAACAGCTCGACCAGCCGAGGGCGATCGAACAGCATGCCGTCGTACGGGTTGAGGATCGCGACCCGCCCGCCGGGGTCGTCGTCGAGCGCCTCGAGCGCGTCGGGATCGACCCGCCACGTCCAGCTCGAGCCTTCGACGGTCGCCGCCTCCCCCGCCGTCCCGACGGGCGTCCAGCGCGACTTCTGCCGCGCGATGCCGGCGGCCTGCAGACGTCTGCGCTCGAGCACGTGCGCCGCGTCGTCGGGATCGATCACCGCGACGTCGGCATAGACCCGCTCCCCGAGATCCCAGACGCGCTGACGTCCCTCGCGGCGGACGACCGCCGCCTCGCCGACGTACGAGAGCAGATCGAGCATCCGCGGCACCTGGTTGGAGCCGTACCAACCCCCTTCGTCGCCGTGCGCGACCTGACTGCTGTCGTCGATCTGCGCCGCCGCGAGCGGCCCGTCCGCGCGGAGACGGGAGAGGACATCGGCCCGGAAGCGCGCGTTGGCCTCGAGCCAGCCCGCCGCCTGCGCCCGGAAGACCCGCGCGCGCATGAGCGCGAGCATCGCGGGGAGCAGGGATGCCGCGTGGAACTGTCCGTCGAACTCGAAGAGCGCGCGGTCGTCCTCGACGGCCTTGGCGAGCTGCCCCGGCTCGTACCCCCAGCCGATGCGGCTGAACGGGATGGTCTGCTCGGCGGGCGCGATGGTCGCGGTGGGGTCGATCTTGATCGCGCACAGCTGCTCACCGACCTCGACGACGTCGCCGGGACGGTCGGCATCGAGCAGCTGCGCCCGTACGGCGATGCGCCGCGCCTGCTCGCGGCTCAGGTGATGCATGCCGCGAGCGTACCGGCCGGTGCCGACACGGGCGGTCAGCGCACGGCGGCGGGGGCGAGCGCGCTGTCCACCGCCCACCGCTCGTCGAACACGACGCAGTCGCCGCGGTAGTGGGCCTGCCCCTCCGCGGCGAACCAGGCGAGGATCCCCCCGTCCAGCTGCCAGGCGTCCACGCCCTCCTCGCGGAGGACGATCGCGGCCTTCTCGCAGCGGATGCCGCCGGTGCAGTAGCTGACCACGGTCTTGCCCCGCAGCTCATCGCGATGCGCGGCCACCGCGTCCGGGAACTGGGTGAACCGTTCCAGCCGCCAGTCCAGCGCGCCGTGGAACGCACCCTCATCGACTTCGAAGGCGTTGCGCGTGTCGAGCAGGACGACCTCGCGTCCGGCGTCGTCGTGCCCCTGGTCGAGCCAACGGCGCAGAGTGGCCGGGGTCACCGCGGGGGCGCGGCCCTCGTCCGGACGGACCGCCGGGCGGTCCATCCGGATGATCTCGCGCTTGAGCTTGACCAGCATCTTTCGGAACGGCTGCGCCGCCGACCAGCTCTCCGTGGCGCGCAGGCCCGCGAAGCGGGGGTCGGCGCGAAGGTCGTCGAGATACCCCCGGAGCGCGGCGGCCGGGCCGGCCAGGAAGAGGTTGATCCCCTCCTCGGCCAGGATGACGGTGCCTTTCAGTCCCGCCGCGACGGCCCGTTCACGCAGTACCGGACGCAGCTGCACCGCATCCGTCACGGGCGTGAACAGGTAGGCGGAGACGTTCAGGACGGGCGGCGCGGCGGACACCGGATCAGCCTACGACGCGGTCACATGTCGGTCGGCGTCCACTCCGAGACCTCGTCGAGCTCGGCGACCTCGTCGGCCGTGAGCTCCACGC